>NZ_JBFUJE010000321.1:0-4559 GCF_056401535.1 Luteibacter sp. P4_E6
GTGCTCGTCTTCGATTTCCCAGATGACGCCGACCTTGTCGCCGGTCGGATACACCGTCATGCCGGGATCGAGCGAGCGTACCGCCTTGCCCTTCATGYTGGAGCTCGGAAACATCCGCGTGGCGACGCGGACCGTGCCGGACTGACGCGAGTTCGCCGCCGACGCGTTGCCAGGCATCCCGCCCATTTCGTTGACCAGCTTCGTGTAGGCGTCGAGGTAGGCCATGCTGATGACCTGTCCGATCGTGGTGTTGGCATATCCGCCGATGCCCGCGCCGCCCAGGCCCTGACTGCCAAAGAACGCACCACTCGCACCGAGACCGATATCGTTCTTCTCACCGTGGCCTTCGGTCATCGCGACCTGCTCGGACGAACGGACGTCGGTCACGGTGAGTACGACATCGGAGGTCTTCGAGCTGATATTGATGGCACCGACGAGGCGGCCGGCGCCGCCGCCGATCAGACCGCCTGCCAGGGCGCTTAGCGCGCTACCTCCTGCGTTGGCATTGGTCGAGACGAGGTCGGGAACCATGACATAGTCCGCTGCCTTGACCTGGCCTTTGCCGATGTTGGCTCCGCCGCGCAGCTCACCGCCCGCGGCGAGCGCGCGCTCGCGCATGGCAGCGTTCATGCCCATGCCTCGATCCAGCAGTGTGAAGCAGCCGGACTTATTGACGAACACCTTAATCAGCTTGGTCGGCGACGGCAACTGCTGCTGCGTCCACCAATGGATGTCGCCTTCCGGCTCGATGACCGAAATCGTCCCGAGCTTGCGCGCACACTTCGGGATCGCGGCGACCTTCGCCTCATGCGCCTTCTGCGTTCGGGTAACGAGAGGATTCGCGGCGGTACATGCTGTCAACGAAAAGATAGCGCCAAGCGCAAGCGACGCCTGCGCGGCGTGCCTGAAGGAAATTTCCATGGTCGATCCTGTCCTGATACGTCCGGCCCTGAACGACCCTCGCCCAGCCCGGACGTACGCGGGAGAAGGCGATCGAATGAGCCAACGATGCTATGGACAGCCGTAAGACAGGTCTGTCGGGCCTTGCCAGGACGAATTGCTCGCTCGCCCGACAGGGACACGCGGTATCGCCCTGACACGTTGTAAGGCGAGCTCTCGCTCAGCGTCCGCCTTTCACGAGCGCCGCCTGAATGGCGCGTTGGGCAAGCGGCGCCATCACGGCGTAGCCCTGTGCATTCGGATGCAGTCCATCGTCGGTGAGTTCTGTCTTCAGCGCGGCGCTCGCATCGACCATGGCAGGGTAATAGTCGACAAGTACCAGGTGCTCGCGCTCCGCGTATCGACGAATCCAGTCATTGAGCGCACGAATCCGGGGTGGCGGGCGCCGCCTCGACTGCATCGGGTCCACGTAGTCGCTCACCGGCAGGAGGGTGGCCATGACAACGCGAATGTCGTGGACACGCGCAAGCTCAGCCATCGACGAAAGGTTATCCTCGATCATCGCCATGGACGATGGCCCGGTATTGCCCGAGATGTCGTTCGTGCCTGCGAGGATAACGACCACAGCCGGCTTCAGTGCGATGACATCCGCGCGAAAGCGCACGAGCATCTGCGCCGTCGTCTGCCCGCTAATACCGCGATTGATGTAGTTCTTGCCGGGAAAGAAATCACCGACCGGCCTCCCCCAGAAATCGGTGATCGAATCGCCGAAGAAGACGACGCGCTTTTCGCCTGCCTTCGGTGGCGGATACGTGGCGTTATCCGTCGCGAAGCGCGCGAGCGAAGGCCAGTCATTCAGACGCTGCTCGATGTCGGCGCGCTGGTCGGGCGTCGGGTTGTCAGGTAGCACGATCCGGGGCTGCTGCGGCGCCGCGATCGCTGACCCCGCGAAGCACATCGCTGCAAGGAACATAGTCATACGCATTGCTGCCACCTCGCAAGCGGCTGTTCTTAAGAAAAGCGATTTGTCAGGCCGTGCGACGACGGCGCGAAGAAACGATCTGAGCCAGTCCCGTAACGACACCGGCGGCCGTAAAGATCCAGCCCAAGGACCACGAGGGATACGAGTAGACCATGGACGCCCCCGTCACCACGAAGAGGACCGCCATGGCGGGCTGGATGAGTCGTTGGGCACGATAGATGCCCTGGTTCCGCAAGGTAACCAGCTGTAGCTGGGCGATTTCCTCGGCCACTGGCCGGCAGACCGCCGAGCACGCAAGGCCATTCGTCACCGGAATCGCGCAGGATGCACACGTACCCTTGAAGCAGCACCTGCAGACGCCAACCGCCTCGGCGTCGTGATGTACAAAACAGCGCATGGCTCCATCCCCTGAAGATAAAATCACCCCGCGCCGATAGTGGGCGAAACGACCCGACGCGTGCAACCCTCCAGAGTGGACGCCCCCAGCCATGACACGAGTTCTGTTTATCTGCGCGAAGAACAGGCTACGCAGCCCCACGGCTGAGCACATCTTCGCGACGTACGCTGGCGTGGAAACGGACTCCGCCGGCGTGAACCAGGACGCCGAGGTGCCAGTCTCGGCGGAACAGTTGCGCTGGGCCGACGTCATCGTCGTCATGGAAAGCCGCCACCAGGCGAAACTGCGTAATGGCTTCGGTCAGGCACTGAAGGGAAAACGCGTCGTTTGCCTGGATATCCCCGACGACTACGACTATATGGCTCCAGAACTGGTCACTCTGCTTCAGAAGCGCGCAGGCCGTTTCCTACCGAAACCGTGACGGCTATCAAAATCATGGTCACGAAGCCTCAGGACATCTCGAGCCAAGCATCGTCGACCGGGTCCTCCAGCAGCACACGTCGGTCGACTTCATAGCGGTGTGTGACGCGCCACGGGGCATCCCTGCCCTGCCTGGGCAACGTACCCTCTCCCCGAGTTACGTAACCCGATGTAAGCGCGTCAAGGATGCACACATCCAGCGCCYGTCCTGGCGGCGCCCGCGGCACGACGACATCGACGGCACGTTCGTCCATGCGCTGAATCAGCCGGCAGACATATTGCGCGGCGAGGTCCACCTTCAACGTCCACGACGCATTGATGTAACCGAACAACACGGCGGCATTGGGAATGCCATCAAGCAGCACTCCTTTGTATGTCATCAGCGTGCCCGGATCGCGGGCAATACCGTCCACATCGAGCATCATGCCGCCGAGCACCTGTAAGTGAAATCCCGTCGCAGAGATGACGATGTCGGCTTCGATGCTCGCTCCCGACGATAAGCGCACACCGGTCTCGGTGAACCCGGCGATCGAATCGGTCCATACGGAGGCCTTTCCGGCGCGCAACGCGTCGAACAGATCGTTGTCGGGAACGACACAGAGCCGCTGCGTCCACGGGTCGTACGCCGGCGAGAAATCGTCAAGCGTGGCCGCGCCGTCGAGGCGTCGACGCACACCGGCCAGCAGTAGCGCGCGCACCCGCTTCGGCCAGCGCATCGCCGCGCGATAAAGCAGCCGTTGAAGGGCGATGTTGCGCCGGCGCGCCATCGCGTAGACCACGCGTTCCGGCAGTACGCGCAACAACGCGGCCGAGATGGCATCACGGGAAGGCACGGAGAACACGTAGCCCGGCGAGCGCTGGAGCATAGTGACATGCGCCGCTTTTGCCGCAAGCGCGGGTACGAGGGTGATGGCCGTCGCGCCGCTGCCGATGACGAGCAYGCGCTTGCCTTCCCAGTCGAGATCCTCCGGCCACTGCTGCGGGTGGACGAAACGTCCCTGGTAGCGGTCGAGATCGGGAAAGGCCGGGATGTAGCCACGGTCGTACGCGTAATAGCCTGTGCATCCGATAAGGAAGCCGGTGGTGAACACCTGCTTCTCGCCAAGCTCGTCGACGGCGGTCACGGTCCAACGAGAGTCGACCGAAGACCATGACGCATGAGTCGTGCTCAGACCGAACCGGATCTTGCCTTCGATGCCGTATTCGCGCGCGGTCGCCACGACGTAGTCGCGGATCGACGGGCCATCGGCCAGCACCTTCAGTTCGTTCCACGGCCGGAAGGCGTAGCCGAAGGTGAACATGTCCGAATCCGAACGAACGCCCGGGTAGCGGAACAGGTCCCACGTGCCGCCGATGGCGTGGCGTCGCTCGATGATGCCGACGCGCTTTTCTGGGCAAGCCGTAGCCAGCCGGCAGGCCATCCCGATACCGGAAAGCCCCGCACCAATGATCAGGACATCGTAGTGGTCGGTGTTCAATGCGCACCCCCGCTTCGGCAGGGAAAGCGTACGCCTAACCGAGCAAACTCGCCGCTTTTTGTAGGAGCCGAGGCGACGCTTAGTCGAAGGTACCTACGTAGGAATCGGGTGCCCAGTTCTCGAACTTGGTGTAGTGGCCGAGGAAGGCCAGCTTCACGGTGTCGGTGGGGCCGTTTCGCTGTTTGCCGATGATGATCTCGGCCAGGCCCTTATCCGGCGACTCCTTGTTGTAGTAGTCGTCGCGGTAGATGAACATGATGACGTCGGCGTCCTGCTCGATTGCGCCGGATTCGCGAAGATCGGACATCATCGGACGCTTGTCCGCGCGCTGCTCGAGGGATCGGTTCAACTGCGACAGCGCGATCACCGGCACGTTGAGTTC
>NZ_JBFUJE010000322.1:0-4501 GCF_056401535.1 Luteibacter sp. P4_E6
GTCGATCATCATGATCGCGTTCTTCTTCACGATGCCGATCAGCAGGATGATGCCGATCATGGCGATGACCGAGAATGGCGTGCCGAAGATAAGCAGGGCCAGCGTCGCACCGATACCGGCCGAGGGCAGTGTCGACAGGATGGTCAACGGGTGCACCGTGTTCTCGTAGAGGACACCGAGCACGATGTACACCGCCACCAACGCCGCGATGATGAGCAGCGGCATCGTCGACATGGACTGACCGTACACCTGCGCCGCGCCGGCAAAGCTGCCATGCACCGAAGMCGGCAGACCGATCTGTTGGGAGACCTGGCCGATGATGGTCGAGGCCTGGCTGAGCGACCCGCCGGGCGGCAGGTTGAAGGAAACCGTTGCGGCGACCAGCCCGTCCTGATGGCTGACCTGGGTGGCCGTGTGGTTGCTGACATAGCTGGCGATAGCGGGGAACGGCACCAGTGTCTCCGCCGCCGTGCTGTCCGCGCTGCCGCTGGAACCGCCGCCCTTCGCGTTGGAAATGGCGTTGGTGAGCAGATTGGCCTCGGCATCGGCGTTCTTCGCATTGGTCGACGCGCCCGTGCCCGACGACGTGCTCGTGACGGTCGTGGCCGTGACGCCCTTCACCAGCGAGCTCGACATCTGCGTCTGCTGCGTGCCGCTCGCGTTACCCGCCGCGGTACTGAAGCGTATGCGTTCGAGCATCTGCGGGTACTGCCAGTAGGCAGGGGCGACTTCCATCACCACGTAATACTGGTTGAGCTCGTTGTATACGGTGGACACCGTACGCTGGCCGAAGGCGTCGTACAGGCCAGTGTCGATCTGGTTGGGCGCGAAACCATAGCGAGCGGCCGTCGCGCGATCGAAATTCACGTAGATCTGCAAGCCGTGCTGCTGCAGATCCGAGTTGACGTCCGACAACCGCTCCTTGCTGAGCGCCGCCACCAGCTTGGGCACCCAGGTAAACAGGGTATCGGGGTCGTCGCTGGTCAGCGTGTACTGGTATTCCGCGGCCGACTGGCGGCCACCGATGCGCAGGTCCTGCGCGGCCTGCAGCAGCAGGCGCGCGCCGGACACGGCATTGAGCTTCGGGCGCAATCGATCCACCACCTGGGCGGCGGAAATCTTGCGTTCCGCCAGGGGCTTGAGTTCGATGAAGACGTTGGCGGTATTCAGTGCGCGGCCACCGGTAAAGCCGGCCACGGAAGCCACCGCCGGATCCTTCTGCACGATCGCCTGCAGCTGGGCGAGCTTCTTCTCCATGGCCTGGAAGGAGATGCTCTGGTCCGCGATGATCTGGCCCTGGAGGATGCCGTTGTCCTGTTCGGGAAAGAAGGTCGACGGCACGAAGCGAATCAGGAACACGTTGAGGACGATCAGCCCGATCAGAACCAGCGCGACAAGCAGGCGATGGTCCAGCGCCGTCGCCAGCGAACGGTCGTAGCCTTGCTTGAACCGCTCGAACTGGCGCTCCGACCAGGCCGCGACGCGACCCGGCGGCCTTGCCGTACCGCGCGCGCGGAGCACGAAGGCCGCCATCGTCGGCGTCACGGTCAGCGAGATCACCAGGGAAAGCAGGATGGCGATCGACAGCGTCACCGCGAACTCATGGAACAGCAGGCCGACGATGCCCGGCATCAACAGGATCGGAAGAAACACCGCGATCAACGACAGGCTCATGGAGATCACGGTAAAGCTGACCTCGGCGCTACCGACCAGGGCCGCTTCGCGCACGTCCATGCCCTCGTCCACGTGGCGGACGATGTTCTCCAGCACCACGACCGCGTCGTCCACCACGAAGCCGGTGCCGATGGTGAGCGCCATCAGCGACAGGTTATCGAGGCTGTAGCCGAGCAGGTACATCGGGCCGAACGTGCCCACGATCGAAAGGGGCAACGCGACCGCCGGCACCAGCACGGCGCGGGGGGACTGCAGGAAGATGAAAACCACGCCGATGACCAGGAGCACGGCGATGAACAGCGTCCGCTCGGTGTCGTCCACCGCGGCATTGACCGACTGCGAGCGATCCACGGCGATACCGACATGGATGTCGTGCGGCAAGGTGGCCTCGACATTCGGCAGGACCTTGCGGATCTGTGCGACGGTCCTGACGATATTGCTGCCCGGGAGCGGATAGACGATGACGAGTACCGCGTCCTTACCGTTGTACAGGCCGGCGTTGCGCAGGTTCTCCGCCGAATCGCTCACCTGCGCGACATCGCGCAGGAAGACCGGTGCCCCCTGGCGATAGGCGACGACGATGTCGCGATACGGCGCGGCCTTGCTGATCTGGTCGTTGGAAAGCACCTCGAAACGCTGGTCGCCCTGGTCGATATGGCCCTTGGCGCTGTTCGCATTCGCCGAGCTCAGGGACGCACGGACATCCTCCAGGCCGATGCCGTAGCTATTGAGCTGGTCGGGCTGCAACTCCACGCGAACCGAGGGCAAGGCACTGCCGCCCAGCGTGATCTGCCCTACGCCATCCACCTGCGAGAGTTGCTGCTGGAGGATCGAGTTAGCCGAATCGTAGAGCTGCGCCCGCGTCAGCGTGGCCGAGGTGAGCGCCAGCACCATGATCGGGGTATCCGACGGATTGAACTGCCGGTACGTCGGATTGTTGCGCAGCGTACTCGGCAGGTCGGCTCGCGCCGCCTGGATCGCCGCCTGCACGTCGCGGGCCGCGCCATTGATGTCGCGTCCCAGGCCGAACTGGATCACCACCTGGGCCGAGCCGACCGAGCTCGACGAGGTCAGCTCGGACACGTCCGCGATAGCACTGAGCCGTCGCTCCAGCGGAGCAGCCACGGTCGAGGCCATGATGTCCGGGCTCGCACCGGCCATGCTCGCCTGGACCACGATCACGGGGAACGTGACGTTCGGCAGCGGCGCCACCGGCAGGTTGAAATAGCCGAGCGCACCTGACAGCAGGATCGCGACGGCCAGCAGCGTCGTCGCCACCGGACGCCGGATGAACAGGCCCGGGATACTCATGACTCGTGCCCGATCGCCTTCTGCGCCGGCGCGCGCCGTAACCGCACGGCCAGCCGGTCGAAGAACAGGTAGATCACCGGCGTGGTGAACAACGTCAGCAACTGGCTCAGCGCCAGGCCACCGATGATGGCGAGGCCGAGCGGCCGGCGCAGTTCGGAGCCGGTGCCATTACCCAGCAGCATCGGCAGCGCACCGAGCATCGCCGCGAGCGTCGTCATCAGGATAGGCCGGAAGCGCAGCAGCGAGGCCTCGAAGATGGCTTCCTCGGGCGGCTTGCCGTGCTCGCGCTCCGCTTCCAGCGCGAAGTCCACGATCATGATCGCGTTCTTCTTCACGATGCCGATCAGCAGGACGATGCCGATGATGCCGATCACGTCCAGATCGTGCCCGGCCACCATAAGCGCAAGCAACGCGCCGATACCGGCCGACGGCAAGGTCGAAAGAATGGTCAATGGGTGAACGAAACTTTCGTAGAGCACGCCGAGCACGATGTAGACAGCGACCAGGGCGGCGATCAGGAGATACACCTCACTGGAGAGTGAATCCTGGAAGGCTTGCGCGGCACCCTGGAACGACGACGTGACAGACGGCGGCAGGTGCACCGCCTGTTCCGCCGCCGTGATCTCCTTCACCGCCGAGCTGAGCGAGGCACCGGCGGTGAGATTGAAGGAAACCGTGACGGCGGGAAACTGCGCCAGGTGACTGATTACCAGGGGTGCCTTGACGATCTGGATCGACGCGATGCCCTTCAGCGGTACCTGTCCGCTGCTGCCGGTCTGGCTGGGCAGATAGATGTCGCCGAGCGACTGCACCGTGGGCAGGCTCTCGGGCTTGGCCACCAGGATGACGCGGTACTGCCCGGACTGCTCGAAGATGGTCGAGACGATACGCTGTCCGAGCGCGTCATAGAGCGCGTTGTCGATCGTCGCCGGTGTGATGCCATAACGCGCGGCGAGCTGGCGATTCACCTCGACGTTCACCGCCAGGCCGTCATTGTTGAGATCGCTGGTGACATCCGTGAGCGAGTCGACCTTGCGCAGGCGATCGACCAGGGCGGGCACATACTTGCCCAGCTCCTGCACCGAGGAACCCCGCAGGACGAACTGGTACTGGTTCGGCGATACCGTGGTGTCGAGCGTGAGGTCCTGCTCCGGCTGCACGAACAGGCGAATGCCTGTGACGTTCGCCGTTTCGTTCTGCAGGTTGCGCGCGATCTCGGCGGCGCTGAGGGAGCGATCGTCCTTCGCCTTGAGGCCAATCAGGAAGCGGCCGTTGTTTAGGGTCTTGTTCGTCCCATCGATGCCCACGTACGACGTCAGCCCTGTCACGTTGGGATCCTTCAGGATCGCTTCGGCGAGCTCGGCCTGCCGTTTCACCATGGCGCTATAGGACACCGAGTTGTCGGCCACGCTGATGCCCTCGACCGCGCCGACGTCCTGGGTCGGGAACAGGCCTTTCGGAATGACGACATAGAGGACGACGGTCAACGCGACGGTGACCAGGAAGACGATCAGTG
>NZ_JBFUJE010000323.1:0-4501 GCF_056401535.1 Luteibacter sp. P4_E6
GTCGTAGAGCTATCCCCAATTTTTGAAAGACTCGGCCGGTGTGATCCCGGTCACGCAACTGATCCGGGCGGCGACTCTTGTTAAACGAACTTTAACGCGATTCTATGACACATTCGTAACATTTTCACGCCAACTAGATAAATACCACTTTTTCTTAGAGGTGCGCCAGAAAGGCACACCTCTTTGAACTCTAAGCAGATTTACCGAGATAGCGGGATCGCTTCGCAGGTTTCAGCGAAGCCAGATCCAACATGACGAGGCCATCGACGCATCCTGAGAAGTCAGGATCTTCGCCAAACGCAAGAAACTGGACGCCCGAAGGCTCGACCAGATCGACGTATTGGCGGTACAGCACCGGCAGGGAGACGCCAAGGGCGTCGAGGCGGTGTTTAAGCTTGCCCAGGCCAGCGGCCGGATCGAGGCCTTCCAGCTCGGCGCGGATCGCGACGTCGGTGGCGTCGGGGACGACAAAGGGCTGGCGAGCGGCGGCAAGTCCCTCAACACCAAAGAAATGCTGATGCGCCACCGTGATCCACTCGCGGGCTTCACGGGGCATGCTGACCGACATGCTCACCGGCCCGAACACGTAGCGAAGGTCCCGGTGACGCTGCAGGTAGAGGCCGATGCCCTGCCACAGATGGTCGAGCGCCCGCGAACGCCAGTAAGCCGGGGCGACGAAACTGCGCCCGGCCTCAAGACCTTGCGCCAGGCGCGATTCGAGTGCGGGCGAGTAATCGAAAAGACTTGAGGTATAGAGCGCCGAAATACCGCGTTCCGCGATGAGCCGGCCGCCGTGGCCGAAGCGATACGAACCGACGATGCGCAGCGCCTTCGGATCCCACAGCACCAGGTGCTCGTAGTACGGATCGTAGGCGTCGAGATCGCGGCGCTTGCCCGTGCCCTCGCCGACGCGACGGAAGGTGAGTTCGCGCAGGCGACCGATCTCGCGCAGCGCGGCACTATCCTGCGAGCCCTGCATGAGCAGGATGCGCTTGCCATCGGGAAGGTCCGCAAGAAACTCTGCCTTCTCCAGTTCGGCAACCACTCGCTCGATCGGTTCCGGGTGCGCCAGCGGCGTCTGTCCGCCGAACACCAGGTCGCGGCCGCGGCCCACGCGATACACGTGGCGACGCATGAGCTTGGCGGCCTGCTCAGGCGAACCGCCGCTGAGTTTCTTGATCTCCTCGGCGTCGATCAGCTTGCCGATGCGGAAGCCGACGCGCTGCTTGCCCGAGGTCGCTTCGCGAGGAAGCATCGCGGTGCTCAGCGGCTTGGCCAGCATGGAAAGGCCGTAGAACATGGCCGAGTTGCGCGCAGCGATGTGCACGGGCAACACGGGCACGCCGGTGCGCATGGCGATGCGCGCGAAACCGTCCGACCATTTGCCGTCGCGCACGCCGCTGGCGCCCATGCGGGATACTTCGCCCGCCGGGAAGATCACCAGCACTTCGCCGGCTTCGATGCTACGGAAGATGCCACGCATCTTCGAGGCGCCGCCCTTGCCGAACACATCCACGGGCAGCAGCAAGGGGCCGAGTTGCGGCACGGCCGCGAGCACGTCGTTACCCAGAATGCGCACGTCGCGACGCACGGTGCCGATCATCTGCAGCAAGGCGATCGCGTCGACCATACCCAGTGGATGATTGGCGACGACGAGCAGTGGCCCCTCGACGGGAATGTTCTCGCGCTCGCGCTCGGTGATGCGGCAGCTGACCCCGAGGTACTCGAGCGTGCGTTCGCAGAAGTCGAAGCCCAGCGCAGTACCGGCGTGGTCGAGTGTCTGGTTGAAGCGGCTCTCGTGGGCAAGCTTTTCCAGCATGCCGACAAGGGGCTTACGAATGAGAGGGTGCTGGGMCAGCCAGGGCAGACGCTCGGCCAGGGTCTGATCGATGCTCAGCATGACTTGGGCTCCCTATGACGTCGGACGGGGCAAACCGTGCGGGACTGGAGCGGAGTCGTGATTTTCATACCTTCGAACGTCCTCAGTGCCCCTTGTGGGGGCTGCGACCCATGCCCGGAGGTAGACGGCGCCTACCCCCGGACATGCTCGCGGGGAATTATGACAGCAACCCTACTGCCTCGTAGGTTCATACGGCAATGTGCAGGTAAGCCGACAACCCGGTCAGGAACATCTGCACCGACAGCGCGATCAGCAGCATGCCCATCAGGCGCTCAAGCGCAGTGAGAACGCTCTCACCCAGCCATTTGAACAGGAAAGTGGAGCTCAGCAGGATGATCGCGGTGGCCAGCCAGGCCAGGAACAGGGCGATACCCCACTCCGCCGTGCGGCCGGGCTGGGAATTGGTCAGCAGCAGCAGTGCCGCCATGGCCGAGGGGCCTGCCACGCCGGGGATGGCCATGGGCACGATGAAGGGCTCGCCCTCTCCCTGCTTGCCGAACACACCGCCCTCGACCGGCGGGAACACCATGCGGATGCCGATCAGGAACAGCACGATGCCGCCGCCGATGCTGACCGACTCCTGGCGCAGCTGGAGCACCTTGAGGATGTACTGCCCACCTAGCAGGAAGCCGATGAGCACGGCGAGGGCGATCAGCAGCTCGCGCACCATCACCTTGCGGCGGCGCTGCGGGGGCACGTCCTTGAGCAGGGCGAGGAACAACGGGATGTTGCCCAGCGGGTCCATGATCAGGAACAGCAGGATGCCCGCGGACAACGTCGTCATCTGCGCTTCCATTTAAAACTCCTTTACGGCTGCCCCTTAGGGACGGGCAGCGCGGTACGTCAGTGGGTGTTGCGAATATCGAGAACGGCACCGCGCGCATCCGCGCCGGCACCCGAGAGCAGGTAAACGATGGCTTCGGCGGAGGCCGTCGGCAGCGGTCGTTCGAGGGTGTTTTCACCGTAATACGCAGCGCGACGCAGGGCCGTGCGCATCGGTGCGGGGAGCAAGGCATGCACGCGCATGCTGCCCTTGCCGTTTTCAGCGTGGAGCACGGCGGCCATGCGTTCCACGGCCGCCTTGGACACGCCGTAACCACCCCAGTGCGCGCGCGACACGAGTTCGGCGTCATCGAAAACGAAGACGACGGCGCTGTCGTCAGCCTGCGTAAGCAGCGGCATGCACGCCTGGGTAAGCGCAAAAGGCGCGGAGACATTCACCTGCATCGCGCGCAGCCAGTCGTCCGGCTTGTGCATGGCGATGGGCGTGAGTTCGTTGAAATGCGCGGCGGCGTGGACCACGCCATCGAGCCGGCCGAATTCCTTTTCGAGACCTTCCGCGAGCGCCGCGTAGTCGCTCGGCGTTGCGCTTTCGAGGTCCAGCGGATGGATGACCGGTTCGGCACCGCCGAGCGCGACCAGCTCGTCGTAGAGCTTCTCCAGCGCGCGCACCTTGCGTCCCGTGATCACCACGGTCGCACCGGCGCGAACGACGGCCTTCGCGGTTTCACTACCGAGTCCACCCGTGGCGCCGGTGACGACGATGACGCGGCCAGCGAGCGAGCCTCCAGCCGGCGCCCAGTCATCGGGCAGCCCTACGGACGACCATGCGCTCACGATTCGGCCCCGGCGACTTCCACCGCCATGCGCTTGAGTTCACCCGCGGCGTGGAGATCCTCGACGATGTCGCACCCGCCGATGAATTCACCTAACAGGAACAACTGGGGAAACGTCGGCCAGTTCGAATAATGCGGCAGGCCCGCGCGCACGCGCGGATCCGCCAGGACGTTGACCGAGAAGAAGTTCGCCCCAGCGGCTTCCAGCGCCTTGACGGCGCGATCGGAGAACCCACAGGTAGGGAACTCCGGCGTGCCTTTCATGAAAAGCACGATGGGGTGCGCCGCTACGGTGGCCTTGATCTCGTCTACGACGTCCATAGGTCGGGTTTCATCATTAGAATGCTGATAGTTGCGTAGTGTAGCAGTGCCGCGCCTGGCGCCCTGCTTCGTCTTTCTTTCCCCCAGCCAACGCTAAGGAGTCCCGCACATGGCGATCGAACTTCCCCCGCTTCCCTACGAGAAGAACGCCCTGGAGCCGCACATCTCCGCTGAAACCCTCGAGTTTCATTACGGTAAGCACCACCAGACCTACGTCACGAATCTCAATAACCTGATCAAGGGTACGGAGTTCGAGGGCAAGGATCTGGTCGAGATCGTGAAGTCCTCCTCGGGCGGCATCTTCAACAACGCCGCCCAGGTCTGGAACCACACCTTCTACTGGAACTCGATGCGCGCCCCCGGCGGCGCCGAGCCGCCGGCCAAGCTTGCCGACGCCCTGACCAAGGCCTTTGGCGGCGTGGACAAGTTCAAGGAAGAGTTTGCCAAGAGCGCCGCCGGCAACTTCGGCTCGGGCTGGACCTGGCTGGTGCAGCGTCCGGACGGCTCCCTGGCCATCGTCAACACCTCCAACGCCGCCACGCCGATCACCGGCAGCGACAAGCCGCTGTTCACCGCGGACGTGTGGGAGCACGCCTACTACATCGACTACCGCAACGCCCGTCCGAAGTACCTGGAAGCGTTCTGGAACCTGGTCAACTGGGAC
>NZ_JBFUJE010000324.1:0-4470 GCF_056401535.1 Luteibacter sp. P4_E6
ATGCTGGACAGCCCTGCACAGGCGATCGACCTGCGTCGCAAGATCCTGGCACTGGCGCTGCGCACGGCGGGCGATCCGGAAAAACGCATCAGCATCGGCATCGTGGGCGCCGGAGCCACCGGGGTGGAGCTGGCGGCCGAGCTGCACCACGCCTTCAACGATATGCACCGCTATGGCGGTCTCGATCCGGCAAGCAAGCTGGATATCACCCTGATGGATATGGCGAAGCGCGTGCTTCCCAACGTCGATCCGCGCACGTCGGAGTCCGCCGAGAAGATCCTCCGGCGCATGGGCGTGACGCTGCGCACGGGTGTCGGCGTGGATGCGGTCGAAGACGGCGCCTTCCATCTGTCGGACGGCAGCAGCGTGCATTGCGATATCCAGGTGTGGGCCGCAGGCGTCACGGGGCACGACATGGTGAAGGGCCTCGGCCCGTTCGAATTGTCGAAGGACCGGCGCATCCTGGTGGACGGCCAGCTCAAGGCCCAGGGCCTGACTGACATCTATGCCATGGGCGATTGTGCGTTCGCCACCACGGCTCCCGGCGGCCCCAGCGTCCCACCCACCGCACAGGCGGCCCACCAGCAGGCGACCTACCTGGCACGTGCCCTGCCCCGCGCCCTGCGCGGTGAGAACGTCGCGCCCTTCGTCTACCACTCCAAGGGCACGCTGGTGTCGCTCGGGTCCCGTCAGGCTACGGGCGAACTACCTTCGGGGCCCAAGGGCCGGTCGATCATCCCCATGCGGGGCTGGGTGGCGAAGATGCTCTACGTATCGCTGCAGCAACTGCACCGCGCCACGCTTCATGGCTGGCCGCGGGCTACCGCGCTATGGCTGGCCGACTGGCTACGAAATACAACGCTGCCACCCGTAAAGCTCCATTAAAAGGGACGACCGCGAACACGCCAGCCATATAGAGGGCGGCGCTGCCCTACATCGACTGAAGCGAGATCTTACTTTTGGGCAGCGACTGGCAGCATTGACGAGGGGCGCCGACGTACCGCAGTATCTACCGCACGACTCACCCTTTGCTCGGCCGATTCAGTTCGCAACCGCGCTCAGGGCGAAAACACCGGCCATCGTGCCGGTGTTTTCATTTGGAGCTTTGGAATTTGGAGCAAGGGATTGCGAACGATCGCGTATGTTGACGGATACAACCTTTTTTACGGCTGCCTTCGAGGAACCTCATTCAAATGGCTCGACGTAGGCGCGTTGCTTCGGCACGTCCTGCACGTGCAAGATCCGGCGGCATCGTTTCAAACGACTCGGACTTGTCACCGGCCCTCCGAATGATGAAGACCGATTTTCCGGCGGTACGCATCGGCCTTGTCATTCCATCCAGACCGCCTGACGGTTCGCCAGGGGATCGAGCTGTCACCGAACACCTTAAGCGGCACGCAGACTGGACGCGTGAGCACCTTCTCGATTCAGAACTTCGGGCGTTTCAGTTCGCCGACCGGGTGAAGACCGGCAGCCGACCAGCGGACCGCCCCGCGCTCTGGACGCACAAGATGCTTCCTCCACCTCCGACCGAACCCACAGGCTCCTGAGTTACGAGCCTGCACGGATTCCCAAGGATTCACGCAAAAACCCGCGCAAGCCGCTATAACCATGGCAATGCCAATCGACCCGTCCTCCGGATAGTGACGTGGATCACGTCCGGCAGGCTGTCGAGCCGCTACGTTCCGCTGTCCCCACTCCAGGAGCCGCGATGCTAGCCGCGCCCTTACCCGACGACGAAGTGCGCCGCCTCGAGCGACTGCGMGGCCTTGCGGTGCTGGACACGGCGCCGGAGCCCTTTTTCGACGGTATCGTGCGGGTAGCCTCCCTGGTGACGGGATCGCCGATCGCCCTGGTCAGCCTGATCGATCATGACCGCCAGTGGTTCAAGGCCCAGGTGGGCCTGGACGGAACGACCGAGACGCCCCGCGACATTTCTTTCTGCGCCCATGCGATCCACGGCAGCACCCTGTTCGAAGTGCGCGATACCCGCAAAGACCATCGCTTTGCCGATAACCCCTTGGTCGAAGCGGATCCCAACATCCGATTCTATGCAGGTATGCCGATCGCCATGGAGGGCGGCTCCGGCATGGGCACGCTCTGCGTCATCGACCATGTCCCCCGGGAGCTGACACCGACCCAGCGGGACATCCTAGCCACCCTGGCCGGTCTCGTAGGGATGGCGTTGGAACAGCGCGCGACAGCCGTCGAACGCAACGCCGCACTTGCCCGCGAGGTCACCCTGGAACGCGATCTCAGGCGCACCGCACAGGAATGGGAAATGCACCGCCGGCGCGCGGTCACCTCACTGGAAGCCAGCGAGCGTCGTTTCCGCCAGCTGTTTCACTACAGCCTCGGCCTGATCTGCACGCACGACCTCGACGGCGTCCTTCTCTCGGTCAATCCCGCGGCAGCCAAGTCACTGGGATACCCGATCAACAGCCTGATGGGCAGGTCGCTCGCCGAATTCATGCGCCCCGAAATGGTCCCCGCGTTCAACGCCTATCTACGCCGGATCATCGACGAAGGCAGCGACTCGGGTCGCCTCGAACTGCGCGCGGCCAACGGTGAGTTACGGATCTGGGCTTATCACAACGTGCTCGATGAGGACGACGAAGAGCGCTACGTCCTCGGTCACGCGCAGGACATCACCGAGCAGCATCGGCAGGAACGACAACTCCGTGAGTGGTCGCTAAGCGATCCCCTCACCCATTGCTTCAACCGTCGCTATCTGGGTCAGCTCGGTGACATGACGCGTGACGAAACGCTCGGCTGCATCACCGTGGACCTCGACCACTTCAAGGCTGTCAACGATACCTACGGCCACCAGCGAGGCGACGACGTGCTGGTCGATATGGCGAYGTTTCTCCGGGCACGCGTGCGCGATGAAGACGCCGTGGTTCGCCTGGGGGGTGACGAGTTCCTGGTGGTATTGCGTAGCGCCGATGACCGGCAACTCGCCGAGGTCAGCGCCCGTCTGCGTGACGATGCGCAATCCGCGCCGATCGGCTTTACGCTGGGCGCAGCGATGAAGCTAGCCGGCACCCCGTTGGATGCGGCGTTGAGTCGTGCCGACCAGCGCCTCTATGAGGCGCGGGCCAGCCGTTCCGCGATTATTTGACCGCGTGCTCCAGGGCTTCGAAGTCTTCCTGTGACAGCTTCAGGGATGCACCCTTGACGTTCTCTTCGAGGTGGTCGGGGCTACCCGTGCCCGGGATAGGCAGGATCACCGGCGAACGCTTGAGCAACCATGCCAGGGCGACTTGGCCGTCGGTAGCGTTCAGCTTCTTGGCAATCTTCGACAAGACCGACCCCTCCTTCGCCAGCTCGCCGGCGGCAAGCGGGAACCAGGGGATGAAGCCGATGTTGTGCTTATCCGCGTAGTCGACCACGGCCTCGCTCTGGCGGTTGCCGAGGTTGTAGAGGTTCTGCACGGTCGCGACCTTGAAGAACTTCGATGCCGCTTCGATCTGGCCGACGTTGACCTCGGAAAGACCCACGTGGCGAATCAGGCCCTCGTTCTGCATGTCGCGGATGACGCCGAACTGCTCGTCCTGCGGCACCTTCTCGTCGACACGATGCAGCTGCCAGAGGTCGATACGTTCCACGCCGAGGCGACGCAGGCTCATCAGCACGCACTGGCGCAGGTACTCGGGACGGCCGAGCGGAGCCCAGATGTCAGGACCGTGGCGGGTCAGTCCGCCCTTGGTCGCAATCACGAGGCCCTTGTAGGGATGCAGGACTTCCCGGATCAGATCCTCACTGACGTAAGGACCATAGCTGTCGGCCGTGTCGATCAGGTTGACGCCGAGCTCGGGCAGCTTCGCCAGGGTTTCGCGGGCGGCCTTGGGGTTGGCCGGATCACCCCAGATTCCCTTTCCGGTGATGCGCATGGCGCCGAAGCCGAGTCGATTGACCTCGAGATCGCCGCCGATCTTGAACGTGCCGCTCGCGGATGCGTTGATGTTTGCCATCGGTAGACTCCGTTACGTTGGGACGAAGGAAAGTCAGACAGACATTGGTACGCCATCGCACGTTTAAAGGGCGTCGCGATATATCGATGCGATGATGACAGACATCGTACAAGCTTGCGTTCGCGCGAGCTTGAAGCACGTGATGGCAAACCGCGCAGGTTTCGTCCAAAAATGCTGTTGTCGCCAGTCAGAGTCGTGCGGCAATCGCATCAAGAAGCTGCCCGACAAGCCTGCCGTCCACAGGATCTCCGGCGAGTGCCCGCTCGATGCGATCGATGTCCGTCACGATGGAGGTCGCGCCCCAGACTAGCGCGCCGCCCTTGAGACGGTGCGCGAAATGGGCCGCGCTAGTGAGGTCAGTCGCCGCTACCGCGGCACGGATGGCGGCGAGATCCTTGAGACACTCCTTGATGAAGGTCGCATCGATCTCCGACTCCGTGCGCGGTGCCACAAGAGCGGCCTTCAGCCCTTCAAGCGAGAGCGGCTTACCCAGCAC
>NZ_JBFUJE010000325.1:0-4468 GCF_056401535.1 Luteibacter sp. P4_E6
GGACTTGGGCGGGTGGTGGCAAGTGCGGGTTGCAGGGTGCGGGCATGCGTAAACGCTTACATTGGCGTTTGGACGCGAATTAACCGATTTCAGCCAGCGCGGGGGCCGGGTTTCGCCCGTTTCGTTGCCGCCAACTCGACCCACGTAGGGGCATGGTCGCTGGCCTTGGGCAGGTCACGCACCCAGCGGTCCACATTGGCATCCTTCAACCGGGCGGCTAGATCCTTCGACAGGAGCAGGTGGTCGATGCGCAGGCCCCGGTCACGGGGCCAGTGCTGGCGAAAATAGTCCCAGAAGGTGTAGATGCGCTCGTCGGGGTGCCTCTGGCGCAGGGCGTCGGTCCAGCCCTGGGCCAGGAGGCGGGCATAGGCCTCCCTGCTCTCCGGCTGGAGCAGGGCATCGCGGCGCCAGCCCTTGGGGTCGTAGATATCCTCGTCCGTGGGCACGACGTTGTAGTCACCCGCCAATACCACGGGGTGACCGCTTTTCATCAAGGCCGAAGCGTGGCGCAGGAAGCGTTCGAACCACGCCAGCTTGTAATCGAACTTCGGGCCTGGCTGCGGGTTTCCGTTGGGCAGATAGAGGCAGCCCACCAGCACCCCATGCGCCGCCGCCTCGAGGTATCGGCTCTGCGTGTCCTTCGGGTCGCCGGGCAAGCCGCGCCGGCTCTCGACCGGGTCCACCCCCTTCGCCAGGATAGCCACCCCGTTCCAGGAGGTCTGGCCCGCCCAGAGGGCGCCGTAGCCGGCGTTGTTGATCGCGTCGACCGGAAAGGCCGCGTCCGTCGACTTCAGCTCCTGCAGGCAGGCAATGTCCGGCGCCTCCCGCTCCAGCCAGGCAAGCAGATGGTCGAGGCGCGAGCGGATCCCGTTGACGTTGAAGGTGGCGATCTTCATGGGGCGCAATGTCGGGCACCCCCGGTCGACGCCCGGTGATGGCGGCGCTCGACTTTTCTGGCACGGGATTTGCCACGATCCAAGACCGAGGACATTTTGTAAAGGTGAATTACCAAACCACCCGTTTTTTTCGGTTTTCTTTACGGGCCTCGAAGAGCCGCCCCGCCTTGGTTCCATGCCATGTCCTATAAGTACAAAAAACCACCCAAATACCCATAGTTACACCGTTTTCTGCTGCGCCGCGCCATTCCGTTTAGACGGCTGGACGGCCATCCAAACGCCCGTTCGAAGCTCTGGACATCTCGAGGCGCCTGCTGTAAACCGTCAGACCAGTTCATTTGGATCGAGACAAATGAACGTTTCAGCGATGGAGTGCGGGGAGGGGTCTTCGGGGCTCCGTTCACGGCGATAGGCGGGGGCCCGTCGCCGCAGTCCCGTGCTGCCGTCATTTCGGGGCATACATTTCGGGGAAGGCATGAAAAACCAGTTTCTTTTTCGCAGGAGCGCACTCGCACTGGCGGTATGTACGTGCCTGGGCGGCGTTTCGAGCGTCTATGCGCAGTCCACTACCGGCAGCCTCAACGGCAGCGTTCCGACCGGCGGCAATGAGACCGTCGTGGTCGAAAGCGGGACAGGCTTCCGCCGCGAGTTCGCGGTGGACGCACGCGGCCGCTACGCCGCCAACCAGCTCCCGCTGGGCACCTATACGGTGACCCTCATGCGCGACGGTGCCGTTGCCGATTCACGCAAGGACGTCACGCTTCGCGTCGGCGCCAGCACTGATGTCTCCTTCAACGCGCCGGCGGCACAAGGTTCCGCGACGCAAACCGACGCGACCAGCCTCGCTGGCGTGACCGTAAGCGGTACCGTCCTGCCGAGCATCGACGTCACCTCGGTCGACTCGCGCACCGTCATCACCTCCGAGCAGCTCGCCAAGCTGCCCTTGGGTCGCAGCGCGGAAGCCATCGCGCAGCTCGCTCCCGGCGTCGTCAACAACGGCGGCGGCTTCAAGAGCGACAACGGTAATTCGGTCGTCAGCTTCGGCGGTGCCGCCGCCAACGAGAACGCGTATTACATCAACGGTTTCAACACCACCGATCCGCTCAATGCTATGGGTGGCCTGCAGCTGCCCTATGGCGCGATCGACCAGCAGGAGGCTTACACGGGTGGCTACAGCGCCCAGTACGGCCGTTCCGACGGTGGCGTGATCAGCCAGGTCGGCAAGCGCGGTACGAACGAATGGCACTTCGGCGCTCAGGTGCTCTGGGAGCCGGAGTGGGCGCGCGCCTCGGGCCCGAACCTGCATTACAGCAACACGCCGGCCTCGGCCCCGGCAGGTGACCTGTACCAGCCGAAGAGCCAGGACACACAGTGGACCACGACCACCAGCATTTACGCCGGTGGCCCGCTGATCAAGGACAAGCTGTTCTTCTTCGTCGCCGGCGAATTCGAGAAGGAGAGCCAGCGCAACGTCAACGAAGTCGGCAACACCACGCCCGCATCTGACAACACTTACAAGAACCCGCGCTGGTACAGCAAGCTCGACTGGAACATCACCGACAGCAACATCCTCGAACTCACCAGCGTGGGCGACAAGCACGAGGGCTCGGGTACGCGTTACAAATACGATTACGCGAACCTTGCGCGCACCACGACCATCGGTCCGGTAGACGACACGAAGACCGGCGGCGACCTGTGGGTGGCCAAGTACACCGGCTACATCACCGACAATCTCACCGTGAGCGCCACCTACGGCAAGATGTCCAGCAAGAACTACGACCAGGCCGGCGATTACGACCCGACCCTCGCACGCGTGGATAGCTCGACCCAGCAGAATCCCGCGCTGAACGGTGGCAAGCCTATCCAGAACAGCCAGGTCGCTGACATCAGCTTGCCGGGCCGTGGCAACAAGACCAACAACCTGCGCTTCGATGTCGCCTACACGGCCGGCGATCACACGATCTCCGTCGGTATCGACAACGTGAAGTCGCAGATCCTGGACTTCGGCACCAACAGCCCCGGTCCGGGCTATACCTGGACGTATGGCGTGCAGAAGGACCCGACCGTCGCCATCGACAACACACCGGGCCAGAACTTCGTGCCGGCGCCGGCCCTGTTCCCGAATGGCCAGAGCGGTTACTGGGTCAACAAGGCCGTCGTCGCGAACGCGGTGAACGTGCGCTCCGACCAGAAGGCGCAGTACATCGAAGACAAATGGCAGGTCAGCGATCGCTGGCTGGTCTCCATTGGCCTGCGCAACGACCAGTTCACCGACTACAACCAGAATGGCGAGGCCTTCATCAAGCAGACCTCACCACAGTGGGCTCCGCGCCTGGGTGCCGCGTGGGACGTCAACGGTGACGGCAGCTTCAAGGTCTACGCCAACGCGGGCCGCTATTACCTCGGCCTGCCCCTCAACCCCGCTACCGGCGCTGCCGCTGGCTACACGGCAACCCAGCAGTACTTCACGTACTCCGGCATCGACCCGGTGACCGGTGCGCCGACGGGTCTCACGCAGTTCAGCAATGTCGTATCGGGCAACAACTCGTACGGTATTGCTCCTGACCCGCGCACGGTTGCCGGCAAGGGCCTGAAGGCCGAGAACCAGGACGAGTACATCGTAGGCTTCGACAAGACGCTCACCGAGAACTGGACGTACGGCGCCAAGCTGACGGTCCGCAAGCTGAACTCGGTCATCGATGACTTCTGCGATATTGGCCTGGTAACCGACAAGGCTGCCGCGCTCGGCTATACCGTGGGTTCGACCAACAGCTGCTACCTGGTGAACGGTGGTCAGGCCAACACCTTTACCGTTCTCGATACGAGCGGGAATGCGCAGGAAGTGCCGCTCAGCCGCGAAGAGATGGGCATGCCGAAGCCGAAGCGTCGCTACTACGCCGCGGAGCTTTACATGACGCATGAGTTCGACGGCGTCTGGTACGGCAAGTTCGACTATGTGTTCTCGCGCTCGTACGGCGATACCGAGGGCCAGTCCCGCACCGATACGCGTCAGAACGGTGCCGCCGGCAGCGTCGACTGGGACAACCAGTACGTCATGGCCAATTCCAATGGCGAGCTCGGCAACGACCATCCCCATGTGTTCAAGGCCTACGGCTACTGGCAGATCGCTCCTGAGTGGCAGGCGTCAGGCAACTTCACGGCCGCCAGCGGCGGCCCGCAGAATTGCCTCGGCTACTACGGCGACGGCGTCACCAACCCGGATCCGGCGCACTACGGCAGCTCGTACCACTCGTGCGATGGCAAGCCGTCGCCTCCGGGTTCCGCGGGTCGTCTGCCCTGGACCTTCCAGCTGGATCTCGGCGTCACGTACCGTCCGGAGTGGGCGGCGTCGAAGCTGGCGTTCTCTGCGAATGTGTTCAACGTGCTGAACGAGCAGCGTGCGACGTTCCGTTACCCGACCGAGTACAGCTCGCCTGGTACGCCGCATCCGTACTACGGCGTTGCACTGATCACCCAGGACCCGCGTTACGCGCGCCTGGCTGTGTCGTACGACTTCTAAGAACGCTGAAACCCTTTTACATCCCTGTGTAACTCTTGCGCCCCCTTCGGAC
>NZ_JBFUJE010000326.1:0-4464 GCF_056401535.1 Luteibacter sp. P4_E6
GCCCCAAGACCTGCGTGACCTGAACCCTTGAACGCCCCGCTGGAAACCCTCGCGTCGCCCTGGCGGCACGAGGAAGACATTCGCAAGAGCCGCTTCCTCGCCCAGGCTGCGCCGGTCGGCAGTATCACGGAGGCACTCGCCTTCATCGAGACCGTCAGCGATACGGCGGCGACGCACAACTGCTGGTCCTATCGCATCGGCGATGCCTACCGCTTCAACGATGACGGCGAGCCCGGCGGCACGGCGGGCCGCCCGATGCTGCAGGCCATCGACGGCCAGGGCTGTGACCGTGTGGTCGTCGTGGTCACGCGCTGGTACGGCGGCGTTAAACTGGGTGCGGGCGGACTCGCCCGGGCCTACGGCGGCACAGCGGCGGAATGCCTGCGCCTCGCCCCCCGCGTGGCGATCGTCGCGACGGGTCGGCTGTTCATCCACTGCGACTTCGCCGAGCTGGCGCTCGTCACGGCACGGATCCGTGAGATGGACGGGGTGATCGAACAGGAGATCTTCGTCGCCGACGGGGCGGAATTGACCGTGCTCGCCCCGGCGGACCGCCTCGACGCCATCGCCGCGCGCATGGTCGACCTCAGCCGGGGGCGCATCCAGCCGCGCCGGCTCGATTGAATACTGCACCGGCCGGCCCCATCCGTTGGCGAATGACCATAGCAAAGAGCGGCGCATGACCACCGAACGCAGGGAGAAGTCACGGAACATCGGTGCACTGCGCAATCTCTGGCCCTTCCTCAAGCCCCACAAGGCCCTGGCCGTCGGCTGGCTGGTCTTCCTCGGCATTTCCTCCGGCGCCTCACTATTAGTTCCGGTCGCCTTGCGCCATATCGTCGACAAGGGTTTCCTTGCCTCGAACCTGGCGACGATCAACGGGACCTTCCTGGGCCTGTTCGGGGTCGCCGTGGTGCTCGCCCTTGCCACCGCGGCGCGCTACTTCTTCATCGCCCTGCTCGGCGAACGCTCGCTCGCCGCCCTTCGCAGCACGCTGTACCGGCACGTGATCCATCTCGATGTCGGCTTCTACGAAAGCACCCGCGTAGGCGAGCTCACCTCGCGCCTGGGCACGGATACCGAACTGGTGCAGACCCTGGTCGGCTCGGGCATCTCGGTGGCGCTGCGCAGTACCGTCATGCTCATCGGCTCGGCAGCGGCCATGGCCTGGACCAGTCCTCGCCTGGCCGGCCTCACGGCCCTGGTCATCCCCGCCGTGATGCTGCCGATCCTCGTCTTCGGCCGTCGGGTGCAGAAGCTGTCGCGCACCAGCCAGGATCGCCTGGCCGATGCCGCCGCCGTCGCGAATGAGACGCTCAATGCGGCGCAGACGGTGAAGGCCTATGCCCGCGAGCCGGTCGAGAGCCGTCGCTATGCGAACGCCATCGCCCTCGCACTCGCCACGGCGCGTCGCCGCATCGGCATGCGCTCGATGCTGACCGSCGCGGTGATCGTGCTGATCTTCGGCGCGATCACCCTGGTGCTCTGGGCCGGTGCTCGCGATGTCATCGCCGGGGAACTCGAGCCTGGCGTACTGACCCAGTTCGTGGTGTACGCCATCTTCGCTGCCGGCTCCGTCGCCGGGTTGTCGGAAGTATGGGGAGACGTGCTGCAGGCGGCCGGTGCGATGGAACGCATTGGCGAGCTTTTCGCGGAAAAGGCGAGCATCGCCACACCCGACGCGCCCGAGCCGCTACCGACGCCGGTAACAGGCGCGCTTCGCTTCGACCACGTGGAATTCCGTTATCCCTCACGACCGGACGTGGCTGCGCTGTCCGATTTCGATCTCGAGATCGCGCCTGGCGAAACCGTCGCCCTCGTCGGCCCCTCGGGTGCCGGCAAGAGCACGGTGTTCAGTCTGCTGCTGCGCTTCCACGATCCGGTGTCGGGTTCGATCCGTTTCGACGGCGTCGAGCTGCGTGCGCTGGCGCTTCCCGAACTGCGCGGCGCGATCGCCCTCGTACCCCAGGAGACCGTGATCTTCGGTGGCAGCGCCGCCAACAATATCCGCTTCGGTCGCGAGGACGCGAGCGACGACGAGGTGCGCGAAGCGGCGCGCCTGGCCGAAGCCGATGGCTTCATCCAGGCCCTTCCCGAAGGCTACGAAGCCCTGCTCGGCGAGCGCGGCGTGCGTCTTTCCGGCGGACAGAAGCAGCGCATCGCCATCGCACGCGCCATCCTGCGTGATGCACCGCTGCTGCTGCTCGATGAAGCCACGTCGGCACTCGACGCCCAATCCGAGGCGGCTATCCAGCACGCCCTCGAGCGCCTCGAGAAGGGCCGCACCACCCTGGTCATCGCCCATCGTCTGGCGACCGTGCAACGCGCTGACCGCATCGTCGTGATGGACGGCGGACGGATCGTCGCCCAAGGCACCCATGAGACCTTGTTGCGTGAAGGCGGTCTTTACGCCGAACTGGCGAGGCTGCAGTTCGTCGCCTGAAGGGTCCGACCTTTGTGTGGGAGCCGGCTATGCCGGCGATGGGAGTTGGGGCAAGCTGTTTATCGCCGATGAATCGGCTCCTGCATGGAGCTTGTCGCTGCGTTGACGACTTGCCTCCTACTGTTCGGCGATGGACAGCGATCTGCTTCTACCGCGCCCCGAAGGCCTGTACTGCCCGGCGGGCGATTTCTTCATCGATCCCATGCTGCCGGTGCCTCGCGCCGTAGTTACTCACGCCCACGGCGACCACGCGCGTTCGGGTAGCGCGCTGTATCACGTTGCCAGCGCCGGCATCGGACTCATGCGCGAACGCCTGGGCGCGACGGCGACGATCCGCGACCATGCGTATGGCGAGTCGTTCACGATGGGCGACACACGCCTCTCGCTGCATCCTTCCGGTCACGTACTCGGCGCCGGACAGGTGCGGATCGAGGGACGCGGGTTGGTCGCCGTCGTGTCCGGAGACTACAAACGCGACCCCGATCCCACGTGCGTGCCTTTTGAGCCCGTGCCCTGTGATGTGTTCGTCACCGAATCCACCTTCGGCCTGCCGATCTACCGCTGGCCGCCGATGCATACGGTCATCGACGACATGCTGGCGTGGCTTGAAGAGTGCGCCGAACGCGCGGTGCCCGCCGTCCTGTTCTGCTATGCGTTAGGCAAAGCCCAGCGCATTCTCGCCGAGCTCGCCGCGCGCAGCGACCGCACCGTCCACCTCCACGGCGCGATGCTACGGCTGGTCGAGGCGTATCGCGAGGCCGGCGTTCGCATGCTTCCCACCCAGGCTGTGAGCGAGTCCGCGCGAGGCAAGGATTTCGCCGGCGAGTTGGTCATGGCGCCACCGTCAGCCGCGGGTTCGCCCTGGATGCGTCGCTTCGCCAAGGCGTCCACGGGATTTGCCTCGGGGTGGATGCAGGTGCGTGGCGCACGGCGTCGTCGCGGCTACGACCGTGGCTTCGTGGTTTCCGATCACGCCGACTGGCCGGGTCTGCTGCAAAGCGTGCGCGACTGTGGCGCGAAGCGGATCTACGTGACGCACGGCGATGGCGAAGCGCTCATTCGTCATCTGCGCGACACCGGGCACGATGCACGCCCGCTGCGCTCGCTGGGTGGCACGGTGTCGGACGTGCGCGACAGCGAGGAAGGCGACTGATGCGCCGCTTTGCCGTGTTATTCGAGGCACTCGACCGCACCGCTTCCACGTCGGCCAAACGCGATGCGATGGCCGCGTATTTCAGGGACGCTCCGCCCGAAGACGCTGCGTGGGCGGTGTACGTACTTGGTGGTGGCAAACTGAAACGCACCGCCACGTCGACGGAGCTCCGCCTCGCCCTCGCTGCCGAAACCGGCTATGCGGACTGGCTTATCGACGATTGCTACGCGCATGTCGGCGACCTCGCCGAAACGGTAGCGCTGATGCTGCCGGCGCCCGAGGAAACTGCCGACGACACACCACTGCACGTGTGGATGGAAACGCGGCTGCCGTCCCTTGGAAAGCTGGAATCGGTCGAGCGAATGGACGTCCTGCGCGCATGGTGGCACGCGCTGCCCCGGGATCAGCTGTTCCTCGTCAACAAGCTTCTGACCGGTTCGCTGCGCGTCGGCGTGTCGCACCGCCTCGTCGTGCAAGCCATCGCGCAGTGGTCGTCGCTACCGACGGACCTCATTGCACACCGCCTGACCGGCACCTGGAAACCCGGCGCCGCCGCCTTCGAGGCCCTCGCCGGGCCCGAGCGCGACGACGAGCATGCCGGGGAACGGCCCTACCCGTTCTTCCTCGCCTCACCGCTGGAGCACGATGTCGCCAGCCTGGGCGAAAGCAAGGACTGGCTGGCCGAGTGGAAGTGGGACGGGATCCGCGCACAGCTGATGCGACGCGACGGCGGCGCGCTCATCTGGTCGCGCGGTGAAGAACGGCTCGATGGCCGCTTTCCCGAAATCGAGCGGGCTGCGCTCGAACTTCCCGACGGCTGCGTCCTCGACGGCGAGATCCTCGCGTGGGCTTTCGACAGCGATAAGCC
>NZ_JBFUJE010000327.1:0-4449 GCF_056401535.1 Luteibacter sp. P4_E6
CTGTACGTCGTAGTCCGTGCCTGTGCCCGTCGCGTTGGCCATGTTCTGCCAGGCGATGCGGACCGAGTTACCGATCTTCGAAAAGGCCTGCGACAACGCCGTGCGCGTCATCATGTTACGGGTGCGGTAATACGAGAACCAGTTAGCGAAGTTCTGGTACTGAGAAGCTGGAACCGACACCGCCTCCCAGTTGGTCGCCGTATAGAGCGTGGTGGTATTGACCGACCCGTCACTGTTTGTGATGTTCACACCCGACTTTAGACGGTAGTAGTAAGGCCCGCCATTCGGTTTCGTTCCGGAAGCCGGGTCGGTCAGGTTGCCTGTGAACGGGTTGGACTGGGTGCTCGTGCAAGCCCAGCGCATATTCGTGACTTTGCCGTTCTTGTCCGTGCTCGTGGTGCCATTAAGAATGCTGACTCGCGAGTCTTTATAGTCCGCATTGCTGTTTCGGTTGCTTAGAACCGCTGGCGTTCCCGGCCCGACGGCATTATTGGGGCGATTGATGTCGATGCCGTTCATCCACACGTAGCCCATGTCCAGGGCGCTCGTCGGCGTTTGATGGCCTGCCTGGGGAAACGGCGTGCCGTCGGCATTCACCGCAGTCGTATAGACGATGTTCGGGTTGTAGTACACACCGTTCATCGCCTTCGATGCATTGTTCGTGGTGTCCGTGATGCGCGGATCGATGACGCCCGCGCATGCCCAGGGCGCCGTGAAATCCCATCCCTTCTGGTCGAAAGGCCGGTTGTCACCCATGTAATAACTCTGCATGGAGCCGGAGTCATCGAAGGTCACGGCGATGTTCGGCGCCACCGACGTGGTCAGGTCGGGCGGCGTGGTACTGAGGTTGGTCGCCGTGGCGGCGGCCTGGCCCGAGAATCCGCCCAATCCGGTGAGGACCATGGCAGTAGCGAGCGTTAGCAGGCGATGGGATGCGCTCATGACGGAGTCTCTCAGTTGGCCTTGGCCGCGAACGTCGTCTCGAGCACGCGAACGGTGTTGTCGTTCGCGCCGGTCGAGCGGGCGGTAATGCGATAGATATGGCTGTCGACGCTGGTGTTGCCGGTGCCGGGAGCCGTCTGCCCGGACTCGTGCTGCGAACCGATACCCGGCGGCGTTTCGATGCCGAGGTCTTCGATCATGTACACCGGGTCCTGGGTGAGCTTAAAGGTCTTGTCGCTGCTCGCCGTCGTCATCGTTCCGGCTGAATACGTCGTGCCTCCATCGGGCACCCAGCCCGGTGAATTGCGGAACGTATCCACCACGGTATTCGGCGTGGCGGCGTCGTAGATGTAACAGGTAGGGCCGTTCGACGTACAAGCCAGCGGGGTATTGATGCTCGCCGTCCACAAACGCCACTCGGCACCGCGCACGGCGGATTCCGCACCGAAGTCCGCCATCTGCGAACTGCGCAGGCCACCCACCAGGCGCAACTGCATCAGCGACGTGCCGGACGACGACATGGCGAGGATAGTGATCAGCAACAGGAAGATAAGCGCGACGATGAGCACCGCGCCGCGCTGCGCCCGGGGGGCGCGCTGCAGGTGCTGGAAGCGGGAACGTTTCATGGTGTCTCCGTAACGCATGGCATCAAGGGTTGTAGTTACGCACCATCACCAGTGAGGTGAGCTGGCGACGAAGGCGGTTGTTGTCGAAACCCTGGGCCGAGGGCTGGATCGCCAGTTTGGCGGTGCTCGCTTCGGTCGGGTAAACCGGTGCGGGCGTACCCGTGGTGGTATCTGGCGTGTACAAGAAGGCCGTTTCGGGAAGCGTGAGGTTCGGCATCGTTACCTGGCTGGACAGCAGGATGGATACTTCGATGCTCTTCACGGCACGCCACAGGCAACCCGGATCGGTGGTGGTAAGCGTGCTGTTGGCGACCGTCGGCGGGCAGGTAATCGCGCCGTCGTTGCGCGAATCGACCTGGTCGGCCGTGAGGAAACGTACGCCGCCACTCGTGTCTTCCACGCCGTAGCGGAAGGTCAGTCGCTCCACGCCGCGGATCAGCTCCTGATCGGGCACCGTGACAGTTGTGCCGTTCACCCGACGCATCAGCGCGCCCGTTTTCACACCGGTCGCCGTGCCGTCGTCGGTGACGACCTGCACGTAATAGGTGACGTTCTGCATGTCGTTGACGAAGTCGTAGACTCGCGGCGCCGACTGCGGCTGCAGGGCGAGCGGTGCGGAGAAGTTATTGCCAGGATCCGGCGTGGCGGTGCCGCCGCTGGCGCCTGTGACCGCGAAGATCTGGGAGCTCGAGCAGTCGGCCATGAGCGCCACCGTGCCCTTGAAGTCCGACAACGGAGGCTCGCCGGTACCCTGTACCAGATCGATTTCCTTCAACGTACCGTCTGCGTTTCCGACGGCTTTACTGGTCGCACCGAGGCGCCAGCCGCGCGACGAATTCAGATAGCGCACCGTGAGTACGTCGGTGCCGATGACACGATTGCCCACGGCCGTACCGGCCGTGTCCAGATTGCCCCCGAGGAAGGCCACCGGGATGGGCGTGCAGGCGGACGTACCCGTGCAGTTGTAGCCACGCATGTACAGGAAGGACGGCATGGAATAGGCGGCCGTCGGCGCGGCGGGATAGGTGTTCTTCCCCGACGTCGCACCCCATTGCGTGGTGTTCTCAAACACGGCGGGGAGCGACAGCAGATTCTTAGCGTAGACCTTCGGCGAACGCAGGCCGTCGAGGGAGACGTTCGATGAGGATACCGTCGCGATGCCGCCCGTGTTGTTGCAATACGTGCCGCCCGCCATGGCCAGGTCGTCGTTGAGCCGACCGATGGCGAAGCGACCGTCTTCCTGCATGCGCGCCAGCTGCGTCTGCACGCGGTTGCTGTTCGAGGTCGACAGGAAGATGGTGATGATGCCGCCTGACACCAGGATGCCCAGGAGCATCGCGACCATCAGCTCGACGAGGGTGACGCCGCGCTCGGCCCGGCGGAAAAGGGGACGCGTGATCATGGCTCGAACACCCAGGTGAAGGACTGCAGGTTGGCGCTGTCCGTGTTGTCGTCGGTTCCACCGCTGGTGCCGCGCTCGGCCCAGGTGATGATCATGGTGCAGGTGCCACCATAGGGCGGCCGCAGTCCGATCTGTCCGGTTGGGTCATAGGACATGCCGCTCGCCGGCGTACAGGCGATGGTCGTCTTACCCAGGCCCGGCAGGAACGTCTGGAGCTGGGTACCCCAGAGGATCTTGTCGCGCAGGGCGACATCCTTCGGGACGCAGGCATTCGTCGCATCGCACTTGGGAAGGGTGCCGCCCGTTAGCGGGAAGGTGTCCGTGTAGTCACCCTCCCACAGGCCGTACGGGTTGGCGCGCATCCGGTCAGCCATACTGTTGGCCAGGAAGGTCACGTTGGTGCGGACGAAGGCCGCCTGGTTGGACCGGGTCGACACCACCAGCAGTCCGGCCWGGCCGATGAGCCCGATACTGAAGATCAGCACGGCCATCAGAACCTCGATCAGCGACACGCCGCGTGCGGCGCGACGGAATTGAAACTTGGCCACGAAGGCGTCCCCTTACTTTTCCCTACCTTCAGGCTAGCAAGGCGGGGGCGTCAAACAAGGCTATCGACGACGAACGGTAGGCGAAATCCGACGAGCGGGACGGTCTGTGCGACAGCGCACATTTACCCTGGGGCCGGGCTTGCGCACCGCACGGCGCGGTCGCATGCTTCAGCCGCCGCCAGCTTCTCCAAGGGGAAAATCCATGCGTTTCGTTCGCGCACTTTTGCTTGCAACCTGCCTCGTCGCTCCCGCTGCGGCCGCCTCCGCCGCGGAGACCCTTCCGAACATGACCCTGGGTGAAGCAGGCCATGCCGAGGTTATCGGGYAGTTCGTCTGCGGCATGCCCGGGTCGACGATCGACACCTTCCGGGCTGGCGTCAACAAGCTCTCCCCCGGGGGTACGGGCAATGCCGAGTACCTGGCGGGCCAGCAGGACGCTCATGACCTCATCCAGAAGCTGCGCAACAACAACGACAACCTGATCGAACTCGGCGCGAGTAACTGCGTGGAAGTCGAGGCGCTGATGCACAACGTGACCGCGGCCGCACTGTAATAGCTTGCGCAACGACGCGGCGATCACCGACACCTCACCGTAGCCTTGGGATAACAAAGCGGTCACGACCTCGCGGTCACAATGCTCCCGGTCACGAAGGAGTGTTCCGTGCTCGCGCAATATGTATTTACCTCGACCGAAGGTCTGTTCCGCATCGTTCGTCACGGCCATCGTTGGCGCGCGCTTTGCGGTGAAAACGAAGTGGGCCGTTTCGATGCCCCGGAAGAGGCCGTCGCCGGCCTGCGCGACGTCTATGCCGCCTCCCGGCTGCCGCGCCGCCTGTCCGACTGGCGTTTCCTGCCTGCCGCGGCCCTCGGCCATCTGGCGCCGCCCAGCGCTGCCGCACTCGCCCGCCTCGCTGCCGCCTGACCCCACGAC
>NZ_JBFUJE010000328.1:0-4447 GCF_056401535.1 Luteibacter sp. P4_E6
GGGATTTTTCTTCGCCGCCAGGGGAATGATCCACCCCGCCTGACTGAATCCCACGAGGCCGAGCGGGACGCTATGGCGTGGAAGGCGCGTCGACAGCTCGGCGACGGCGGCGCTGGCGTCGGTGGCCAGTAGATCGAAGTTGGCCGCGTCGATATTGTTGGTGCCGACTTCCGGACCTGCGTAGACGCCGCCCGACTCTCCGACTCCCCGCTTATCGTACGTCAACACCGCGATGCCTTCGCTCGCCAGCCGCGAGGCGAACGTCGTCATGCGCTTTTCCTGACCCGATCCATGCACGAGGACGACCGCCGCATACGGATGCTCGGGTCGGAAGAGCGTGCCGACCAGCGTTACGCCGTCGCTTCTGAACCTGACGTCTTCAGACGTGATGCCTGGTGAATCAGCCGCGTGCGGGCGGGTTGATACCAACAGCAAAAGGCACATCCAAAGTCCACGGCCGTAGCGCATCGCTATGTATCCCCTGAGGTGGAAAGCACCTCATCGATGTGGGGCATCGTGGCTTCATCAGTCACCAAGTTGGCAAATTATCCGACCAAACGCGCCATCGTTGCGCTGAAACGCCGGTTGGGCTCCGTGAAACGTGCCTCCCGCCAGGGCAACCGAGGTAACGCGGTCCATGCGAAAGGACTTCCAACCCTGGGCGGCACCCGACGTGCTTTCTCCACTGACCTGAAAGGCACTGAGCAGACGATCGCCGGCGTGATCGTCGCCATACACATGGGGCTGCACGACGCGTTGCGTGTCGCCATAGTCAATGAGAAGCAGGAGTCGCTCACGGATTGCCTGGCAGATGATGGCGTCGAAGTCGTTCGTCACCGCCACCCTAACGCCGGGGCCACCTGCGTGAGAATCGATTCAATCAGGTGCACGTTGTAGTCCACACCTAGCTGGTTGGGCACGGCGAGAAGCAACGTGTCGGCTTCGGCAATGGCCTCGTCGGCCGCGAGTTCCGCGACGAGGACCTCCGGAACAGCCGCGTAGGTTCTGCCGAACACGGCCTCCATGTTGTCGAYAAAGCCGACCTGGTCCGTGGACTTGCTTCGACCGAAATACGCGTGGTCCATGTCGTTGACCAGGGGAAAGATGGACCGCAGAACCGACACACGCGGTTCGCGCCCGTGGTCGGCCTTGGCCCACGCCTCGCGATAGAGCCGCATCTGCCTGGCCTGCTGCACATGCAGTGGCTCGTTGGTCTCGTTCGCTTTCAGCGTCGAGCTTTGCAGGTTCATGCCCATGGTGGCCGCCCATACAGCGGTCGCGTTGGAGGCCGAACCCCACCAGATACGTTCGCGAAGGCCGGGTGCGTGGGGCTCAAGCCGGAGGAGGCCGGGCGGGTTAGGAAACATGGGACGTGGATTGGGCTGGGCGAAGCCTTTTCCCTCGAGCAACTGGAGGAAGGTTTCGGCGTGCCGGCGGCCCATGTCGGCATCGGTTTCTCCTTCCGCAGGCGCGTAGCCAAAGTGGCGCCAGCCTTCGATGACCTGCTCGGGGGAGCCGCGGCTTATACCCAGCTGCAGGCGCCCGCCACTGATGAGATCGGCAGCCCCCGCGGTTTCCAGCATGTAGTGGGGGTTTTCATASCGCATGTCGATSACGSCGGTGCCGATCTCGATGCGGCTGGTTCGCGCGCCGATGGCCGCAAGGAGCGGGAAGGGCGATGCCAGCTGATTGGCAAAATGGTGGACGCGGAARTARGCGCCGTCAGCGCCGATCTGCTCCGCCGCGACGGCAAGATCGATCGATTGCTGGAGCACGTCGCGCGCAGACCGGGTCGCTGAGTGCGGAGAGTCGGTCCAATGACCGAATGAGAGGAAGCCGATGCGTTTCATGGCGGTAATGATACGGCGATCCCATCGACGGGTCGTTCCGTTGATGCATTGTGCCCGGATGAAATAAGAGCGCCCGCAGCCAAAAGTTGGGGTGACGCCTTGGCCCGGACGGACTAGGGTGGTCACAGTGACGACCCGTCTCCCCGCTACTGGACCCAAAGATGACTCCGCTCAAGATCGCCTCCGCCGCGTTGCTGGCATTCCTTTCGGTGACACCGGTCGCCGTCATCGCCCAGACCGATAAGAAGCCAGCGGAAGACGCGAGCGCCGCGTCGCAGTACAAAAACCTGAATCTAACCAGGGATCCCAGGGCCGCGGCGGCAGGGGAGTACAAGCTCGACCCACATCACACGTCCGTGACTGCGAAACTTGCCCACATGGATCTGTCGCGCTACACCCTTCGCTTCGATAGCGTGAGCGGCGGATTCTCGTACGACCCCACGTCAGCGACCGCTTCGAAACTGGCGATCTCCATCGACCCGAAGTCGGTCAGCACGGGTGACCCGACCTTCGACAAGCGAATCGCCGAGAAGTATTTTGAAGCCGATAAATACCCGTCCATCACCTTCACATCCGCGATAACGAAGATTGTCGGCGATCACGTAACTGTCGATGGTGTGCTGGATTTCCACGGTGTAAAGAAGCCCGTCAGCCTGAAGGTCGTCTATCGCGGCTTCGCGCAGACACGCATGGGCTTTTCTGGCGAGGCGACATTCAAGCGATCGGATTTCGGGGTCGGCGAATGGATTCCCCTGGAAGCCGACGAAGTCACGATTCTTGTCGAGACTGAATTTGTTCATTGATCCCAGCATTGCCATGCAAGAACGTTACGACCGCCCCTCGATCGTCCTGCACTGGCTGACTGCCGTGCTGGTGACCGTCCAGTGGCTGATAGGTCGCACGACGGGGCTTATGGCGCGTGGTCCGTTGCGTGTCGATATCTGGTCGGTCCACGTCTTGCTCGGCGTCTGCATCACCGGGGTGTTCGTCGCACGCATCGCATGGCGATGGCGCCGGGGAAGGCGACTACCTGGCGTGGGCACACCGGTCGAGCGTGCCGCCGCAAAGGTTGTCCATGTCGGGCTGTATGTCGTACTGGGGATCGTGCTTGCGCTGGGCTTCGCCAATACCATCGTGCATGGCTTTCCGCTGTTCAATATTCTGATCGTGCCGGGCAAGCAGGATATGGCAACGATCCTCAGCGTGAATGCATGGCACGGACTTGCAGCGAATGTGTTCGCCGCACTGGTCCTGCTGCATACGTTGGCCGCCCTGTTCCATCACTACGTGCAACGGGACGGCGTGCTTCGGCGTATGGGAAGGTAGGCGTTGCGGGCGAGAAGGTCGTATCGGGCGACAAGCTAGCCACCCTCATATCTTCGAGGTAGCCTTCCCGGATCGCGCGTCGCCAGACGCCTTTCTGTCGGGATTACGAGATGCCCCGTGAGTTGTCCGTCATCGCGAAGCTTCGCCGGAGAGTCCGGACCAGCGAGGATTTCCTGGACCAGATCGGAACGCTCGCAGGGGTCGGTGGATGGGAGCTGGACCTGGCAAGCGGTACTCTCCGCTGGACCGCGCAGACCTGCCGCATCCACGACATGCCGGCCGATCACGAACCCACCCTTGAAGAGGCGATTGGCTATTACGCCCCTGAGGTACGCACGGTGCTCGAGGCAGCGGTGCTCCGTGGCATCGAGGAAGGGGAGGGCTGGGACCTCGAGTTGCCCATGACCACCGCCACAGGCAGGCAAATATGGGTGCGCGCGCAGGGAGCGGTCGAGCAGCGAAAGGGAAGGGCCTCGCGTCTGATTGGCGCGTTCCAGGACATCACCGAGCGGCGCCGGGACATCGATGCCTTGATCGCCAGCGAGCGACGCTTCCGCAGCCTGTTCACCTATAGCCTCGGCCTGATCTGCACTCATGACCTCGAAGGCCGGCTGCTGACGGTTAATCCAGCGGCGTGTCAGTCGTTGGGCTATTCGGAAGCCGAGATGCTCGGCATGCACGTGGGCCAACTCATGACGGCACGCGACGCGGCGCGTGTGCCGGAATATCTGGCACGCATCCAGGCGCGCGGTACCGACGCGGGTCGCCTGCGCTTCGTTGCGCGGGATGGCACGCAGCGGGTATGGCAGTACCACAACATGGTGGACACGCATGCTGGCGAAACGCAGGTGTTGGGTCACGCGCAGGACATCACCGAACAAGTTCTCCAGGAGCAGCGCCTTCGCGAATGGTCGATCCGCGACGCGTTGACCGGCTGTTACAACCGGCGCTTTCTTGCCCAGTACATGGAGAGCATCGAACCCGGCGTGCCGTGGGCGTGCGTCACCCTGGACCTGGACAAGTTCAAGGCGATAAACGACACGTTCGGTCACCAGCGCGGTGATGAAGTCCTGGTTGCCATGGCGACGTTCTTCCAGCGTCATGTCCGTGCCGGTGACTACGTGATCCGGCTGGGCGGCGATGAATTCCTTGTCGTGCTACCCAAAAGCGCGATCAGCGACGCCCATGCACTCGCCGGACGTTTGGCCGTCGGCGCGGATACCGCGCCGTGCGGTTTCACTGCAGGATGCGCGGCGCACACGGCCGGGACG
>NZ_JBFUJE010000329.1:0-4430 GCF_056401535.1 Luteibacter sp. P4_E6
CTCCTGGTGGGTGCCGGCGCTTGGCTGGAAGATGGACGCGATTCCGGGCATCGCCAATGCGGCCTGGACCAAGATCAAGGAGCCCGGTGTCTACCGCGGCCAGTGCGCCGAACTGTGCGGCCAGGACCACGGCTTCATGCCGATCGTCGTGAAGGCCGTGCCGAAGGCCGAGTTCGAACAATGGCTGGCGACCCAGGAAGACGAGGCCAAGATCCAGAAGGCCGCGCAGACCGCCCAGAACGCTCCCGCCCCGGTCCCCCAGGGTTAACCGAACAGTCTTTTGCAGGTAGAGGTGCAAGGCCATGGCGCACGCAGCCACCCACGACCACGATCACCACGGAGCCCCGAAGGGCTTCTTCCAGCGATGGGTGATGTCCACGAACCACAAGGACATCGGCACGCTGTACCTGATCTTCTCGCTGACGATGTTCTTCATCGGCGGCGCTTTCGCGATGGTTATCCGCGCGGAGTTGTTCAAGCCGGGCATGCAGCTCGTGCAGCCGTATTTCTTCAATGAAATGACGACGATGCACGCCCTGGTGATGATCTTCGGCGCGATCATGCCGGCCTTCGTCGGCCTGGCGAACTGGATGGTTCCGCTGATGGTCGGCGCGCCGGACATGGCGCTGCCGCGCATGAACAACCTGTCGTTCTGGATTCTGCCGTTCGCCTTCTTCATGCTGCTGTCCACCCTGTTCATGCCGGGCGGCGGCCCCGCCGGCGGCTGGACGATGTACCCGCCGCTGTCGCTGCAGGGCGAGTCGGTGGCTTACGTGATCTTCGCGATCCACCTGATGGGCATCAGCTCGATCATGGGCGCGATCAACATCATCGCCACCATCCTCAACATGCGCGCGCCGGGCATGGACCTGCTGAAAATGCCGGTCTTCGTCTGGAGTTGGCTGATCACGGCGTTCCTGCTGATCGCGGTGATGCCGGTGCTTGCCGGTGCGGTCACCATGCTGCTGACCGACAAGTACTTCCACACCAACTTCTTCAATGCCGCCGGTGGCGGTGACCCGGTCCTGTTCCAGCACATCTTCTGGTTCTTCGGGCACCCCGAGGTCTACATCATGATCCTGCCGGCGTTCGGGATCATCTCGGAAATCATCCCGACCTTCGCCCGCAAGCCGATCTTCGGCTACCGCGCGATGGTGTTCGCGATCGCTTCCATCGCCTTCCTGTCGTTCATCGTCTGGGCGCACCACATGTTCGCCGTGGGCCTGCCGATGGGCGCGGAGATCTTCTTCATGTACGCGACGATGCTGATCGCGGTGCCCACGGGCGTGAAGGTCTTCAACTGGGTGTCGACCATGTGGGGCGGCTCGATGACCTTCGAGACCCCGATGCTGTTCTCGATCGCCTTCGTGATCCTGTTCACCATCGGCGGCTTCTCCGGCCTGATGCTGGCCCTGGCCCCGGCCGACTTCCAGTACCACGACACCTACTTCGTGGTCGCGCACTTCCACTACGTGCTGGTGACCGGCGCCGCGTTCTCGATCATGGCCGCCGCGTACTACTGGATCCCGAAGTGGTCGGGCCACATGTACAGCGAAACCTGGGGCAAGATCCACTTCTGGTCCAGCGTGATCTCGGTCAACGTGCTGTTCTTCCCGCAGCACTTCCTCGGATTGGCGGGCATGCCCCGACGCATCCCGGATTACAACGTCGCCTTTGCCAACTTCAACATGATCAGCTCCATCGGCGGCTTCTGGTTCGGCGCCTCGCAGCTGATCTTCCTCGGCGTGATCATCCACTGCGTCTTCTTCTCGAAGAAGAAAGCGGCGGACCGCTCGTGGGAAGGCGCCAAGGGCCTGGAGTGGACCGTGCCGTCGCCGGCACCGTTCCACACCTTCGACGTGCCGCCGGTCATCCACGACGACGAGCTCGCCCACGGCAACACGGACCACTGATCGATGCAGGACATGACGGACATCGAGATGACAGCGCGCCGCAAGCGCGCCCGCGTTACCGCACTCATCGCGGGCGGCTTCGCGGTGGCGGTGTTCCTACTCTCGATCGTGCAGATGCTGAAGGTCTGAGCGGCTAAACCAAGCGACATCCACGGGAAACCACCATGGGTCACCAGCAACAAGACGTCTATTACGTACCGAGCAAGAGCTACTGGCCCATCGTGGCGGCGGTCTCCATGTTCGTCACCGTGTACGGTGCCGCGCACTGGCTGAACTCGCAGCCCGGCGACAGCAGCGCCTTCGGCAAGCCGATGTTCTGGGTCGGCTTCGCCATGATCCTGGGCATGTTCTTCGGCTGGTTCCGTTCGGTCATCCGTGAATCGATGGCGGGAAGCTACAACGGCCAGGTGGATCGCTCATTCCGCATGGGCATGATGTGGTTCATCTTCTCCGAAGTGATGTTCTTCGGTGCCTTCTTCGGTGCGCTGTTCTACGCCCGCATTTTCTCGGTGCCCTGGCTGGGCGGTGAAGGCCATGGTGTCCTTACCCACCAGTTCGTCTGGCAGGGTTACGAGGCTTCGTGGGGCGCGAACGGTGGCGGTGGTCCGCAGAAAATCGGCGGCTCGTTCCAGACCATCGCGGCCTGGGGCCTGCCTTTGCTCAACACGCTGATCCTGCTGTCGTCCGGCGTGACCATCACCATTGCGCACCATGCGCTGAAGGCTGGTCACCGCAAGGCGCTGCTGATCGGTCTCGGTGCGACGGTGCTGCTCGGTTGCGGCTTCCTGTGGTTCCAGGCCCACGAGTACGCCGAAGCGTACGAGCACTTCAACCTCACGCTGGGCAGCGGCGTCTACGGCGCCACGTTCTTCATGCTCACCGGCTTCCACGGCCTGCACGTGACGCTGGGCACGATCATGCTGGCGATCATCTGGCTCCGCTGCGCCAAGGGCCATTTCACCAAGGACGATCACTTCGGTTTCGAAGCCGYCGCCTGGTACTGGCACTTCGTCGACGTGGTGTGGCTGGCGCTGTTCCTGTTCGTTTACGTGCTTTGACCTGTGACGTAGGCGCTGCCATGTGAATCGAAGAACCCGCCGTGAGGCGGGTTTTTTTTGGTTCATCGCGGAATGTCGGGAATGCCACGGAGGGCTTAGGCGTCGCGTCGTAGAGCCCTCGATGCTCGGACGCAGCGGAGCAGAGCCTTCGGTGCCCACCCTCGCTGCTCAGACAGGTCCTCCGCGTTCCGTATCGGAAAGTCCGCTGCGCGGGCCATGTTCTTATAGGCCTACGGCCGCTCCACTTGTGCGGAACTCGCCTCGAGGGTGGGCACCGAAGACTCTTCCCATCCTGAGGCTCGTGTGGGTCGAGCCGACGAAGCAACACTGCTTCGGCTGCTGGCGCGTCGACATTGTCGGACGGTCGAGCCGAGCGCGCCGGTCGAGATCGTCCGCGCGAGCTTAAGAGTGCCCGGTCTGAAAGCTGAGCGCCCGGGCCTGATAATCCGCGATATTTTTTTAGGAAAGTACGCCATTGACGCACGTACGTCAATGGCGTACTTTTACCTCGTGACCTTCGTAGAGACGCCTGCTTTCACCAGGCGGATCACGGAATGGCTGGAGGACGACGAGTACGCCCGACTTCAGGGCTGTCTCGCGGCTCATCCCGATGTCGGGGATGTGATGGCAGCGCAAGGCGCTTCAAAAAATCATCGAGACATGGAAGCGACACTTTGAGCAAATTCTTTGAAGACTTGATGGGAAGCGTCCAGGAAATGGACGAAATCCTGCGCGGCGAGCGACCGCCATCCCGTGTGTTCCACGTCGATCCTGCAGCGATCAAGGAGCTTCGGGAGACCACGGGTCTTTCGCAGGCGAAGTTCGCGTTGTTGCTAGACGTCGATGTGGGAACGCTGCGCAACTGGGAGCAGGGCAGGCGGGCGCCGACAGGGCCAGCCCGGGCGCTTCTCCGTGCCATCCGTAAAGATCCCAAGCACGTACTTGCCGCACTGGCTTGACTTACTCGCGAACGAGCGAGGCTATTCGCCCGTCGAGCGGGGATCCGATTCCGCGGTTCGCTCACGTGTCAGTTGCCAGATTCCAGCAACGACAAGGACGCCGTCCAGCCCGGCGATCCACACGCCGAATATGACGCGCTGATACATCGAGGGCGCGAGGCTCACGTATCCCCCGAGAAACAAGGCCATAAACAAGGCACAGACGTAGGGTCGCCGGCCACGGGTGAGGAATGCGCCGGCGGCCATCGCGGCGGTCATACCCCAGCCCGTGAGTAGTGCGGGAGATGCCTCGTGAAAGCTCTTCAGGGCGGCCGCGTAGCGGGTCGGGAAAATGCCGAACATCCCTTCGAGTCCTGTCATGACGACCGAGAAGGCCAACCATCCGACAGGAATCAGCGCGAAAAACAGCGCGGTAGGCAACGGCCTGCGTATGGCTGACGTCATCCTTGCTCTCCCCTTGTGGCTAGCCTATGGCACCCGTCGCCGCTCGTGCTCTGGCT
>NZ_JBFUJE010000330.1:0-4412 GCF_056401535.1 Luteibacter sp. P4_E6
ACCATTACGAGCGGAGTCTGAAAGGGTGAGCTGGAACCTGCACTTCCTTGGAACTGGCGCCGCGCATGCCGTGGAGCTCGGATCATCCGCCGTGGTGGTCGAGCGTGACGACCGGCCGCTGCTCCTGGTGGACTGCGGACCGGACACCCTGGATCGCTACGTGGCCGCCTACGGTGCGCCGCCGCCGGCTCTCTACGTGACCCACGTTCACATGGACCACGTCGCGGGTATGGAGCGATTGTTCTTCCGTCTCTGGTTTGACGAAGCCTTGCGTGGTCGCATGCGGGTATACCTGCATGCGGCGCTCCTGCCGTGGCTGCAGGGCAGGGTGGCTGACTACCCGGGTGCGCTGGCCGAGGGCGGCGTGAACTACTGGGAGGCTTTTCACCTGATTCCATGCACCCGTGGGTTCTGGCACGAAGGCGAGTGGTTCGACGTGTTTCCCACGCGCCACCACGTGCAGGGCACCTCGTACGGTCTCGCCCTGCGCGGCAGCTTCGTCTACACCGGCGATACCCGCCCCGTTCCCGAGGCGCTGGCGCTTCACGGCGCGCATGGCGAGCTCATCGCCCACGACTGCGGTGTCGTCGGTAATCCGTCCCATACTGGCGTGGATGACCTGGCGCGAGAGTACCCGGACGAGGTTCGCGCCCGCCTGGCGCTGTATCACTACGGGAGCGTCGAAGACGGCGAAACCCTGGTCTCACACGGGTACCGGATCGTTCGTCCGGGCGAACGGGTGGCCCTTTCGGAGCCACAGCCGCCCCGACCGACGGCGGGCTGATGCCATTTCTTTGTTCCACCCTTGTCTCGCCGCACCGCTGAAGTTATCCTTCCGCTTCTTTGCCGGACAGGAAGCCGGGAAAGAGGATGTACAAGTGGAGAGGTGTCCGAGTGGTTGAAGGAGCACGCCTGGAAAGTGTGTATACGCTAATAACGTATCGAGGGTTCGAATCCCTCTCTCTCCGCCAGTTTCAAACGTCTTTATGGTGACCCTGTCGGTCCCCCCGCGACGATAGTCCGTAAACTCCGCCAGGTCCGGAAGGAAGCAACGGTAGCGGACGACTCGGGTGCCGGGGTGTGGCTGGCAGGGTCATCGCCTTTTGAGGGCCGCGCTTTTCGGGCCGCGCTTTCACCCGTCCCGGGTCCTTGGCACAATCCACCGTCGTCCCAAGGTAATACGCATGTCCTATCAGGTCCTCGCACGCAAGTGGCGCCCGCGCAAGTTCGCCGAACTGGTGGGCCAGGAGCACGTGGTCCGCGCGCTCACCAACGCGCTCGACTCCGGGCGCATGCATCACGCCTATCTCTTCACCGGCACCCGCGGCGTCGGCAAGACGACGATCGCCCGCATCTTCGCCAAGTCGCTGAACTGCGAGCGGGGCGAATCGGCCGATCCCTGCGGTGAGTGCTCGGTCTGCACGGCGGTGGATGCCGGTCGTTTCGTCGACCTGCTCGAAATCGATGCGGCCAGCAATACCGGTGTGGACGATGTCCGCGAGGTGATCGAGAACGCCCAGTACGCGCCGTCGCGCGGGCGCTTCAAGGTCTACCTGGTCGATGAGGTGCACATGCTCTCCAAGCCGGCGTTCAATGCGCTGCTGAAGACCCTGGAAGAGCCGCCGCCGCATGTGAAGTTCCTGCTCGCCACGACCGACCCGCAGAAGTTGCCGGTGACGGTCCTGTCGCGCTGCCTCAAGTTCAACCTCAAGCGCCTGTTGCCGGAGCAGATTTCCGGACAGATGCGTCACATCCTCGCGGCCGAAGGCATCGAATACGAAGGCGAGGCTATCGGTGAGCTCGCGCATGGCGCAGATGGCTCGATGCGCGACGGACTGTCGTTGCTCGACCAGGCCATTGCCTACGGTGGCGGCTCCGTGCGCGCCAGCGACGTACGCGCCATGCTCGGCAGCGTCGAGCGCGGGCAAGTGCTCGGCGTGGTCGAGGCGCTCGCCGCCGGTGACGGCGCCGCGCTGATGGGCGAGGCCGACCGTATCGCGTCTTACTCGCCGGATTTCGCCGGCGTCCTCGACGATCTCGCTACGGTGCTGCATCGCATTCAGCTGATCCAGCTGGTGCCGGGTTATCGCGAAGAAGAGGGGGACGCCGGCCTTGCCGACATCGCCAACCGTCTCGCGCCCGAAGACGTCCAGCTCTACTACCAGATCGCCACCACCGGCCGCCGGGAACTTCCCTTGGCGCCGGATGCGCGGATCGGCTTCGAGATGGCGCTGCTGCGCATGTTCGCTTTCCGTCCGGCGGAAGCCGGACAGGGCGCTGCGCCTTCGGCGCCACGCGTGGCCGCGCCGGCGACGGCCACCGCGCCGCGTGCTCCAGCATCAGCACCGGCGCCCGCCGCCGCTGCCCCGCAGCGCGCTCAGGCGCCTGTCTCGTCTGCACCCGCATCCGCGCCGGCTGCCGCGCGTCCTTCCGCACCTGCACCCGTTGCGCCCCGCGCGGCTCCGCCCGTAGCGGCGCCAGCGCCAGCACCGGCACTGGCACTGGCACCCGTCGCGCCACAGGGCCCGCTGGCCCTCGGCGCCAATGGTATGCCCGACTGGCACGAGGTGATCGAGCGCGCGAACCTGCGCGGTCCGATCGGTCAGCTGGCCCAGAACTCGTCGCTGCGTGAGCTCGACGGTGAAGGCATGGTGCTGGCGCTACTGCCTTCGCACATGCATCTGGCCGTGGAGCCGCTCACCAGTCAGATGGAAGAAAAGGTGTCCCAGGCGCTCGGCCGACGCATTCGCATCCGCTTCATTGCCGATCACGGCAATCTGGGTACCCCGGCGGAACGCCGGGCCCAGGCGCAGGTCGACGCACAGGCCAACGCGGTCGCCTCGATGGAGACCGACCCCTTCGTACAGACGCTCAAGCGCGAATTCGACGCGCGCGTCATTCCGCAATCGATCAAACCCGTGGAGCCAGGAACGTGAAAGGTCAAATTGGTCAGCTGATGCAGCAAGCCCAGCGCATGCAGGAAGACATGAAGCGTGCGCAGGATGAACTCGCCAAGACGGAAGTCACCGGTACCGCCGGTGGTGGTCTGGTCTCCGTGACCATGTCGGGCGGCCACGAAGTGCGCTCGGTGCACATCGATCGCCAGGCTTTTGCGGACGATCCCGAGATGGCCGAGGATCTGGTCGCCGCAGCCGTTAACGATGCCGTGAACAAGATCGCCGAAATCAGCCGCTCGCGGCTGGGTGGCGTCACCGCCGGGCTGAACTTGCCCGCCGGCTTCAAGATGCCGTTCTGACGAGCGGTCACGCCACACGATGACTAACGGCTCCCGCCTTCTCGGCGAACTGATCGATGCCTTGCGTTGCCTGCCGGGTGTCGGTGCGAAGAGCGCCCAGCGCATGGCCTTCCAGCTGCTCGAACGCGAGCGGCAGGGCGGCTTGCGTCTGGCTGCTGCCCTGGAGTCGGCAATGCGCGACGTGGGCAATTGCACGCGCTGCCGCAACTTCAGCGAGACACCGGTGTGTTCGCTCTGCGCCAGTTCGAGTCGTGACGCGCAGGTGCTTTGCATCGTGGAATCGCCATCCGATCTCGCTGCCATCGAAGGGGCGACGGGTTATCGCGGCCAGTATTTCGTGCTGCTCGGGCGCCTCTCGCCGCTGGATGGCCTGGGACCGGACGAGCTCGGTTTGCCCCTGCTCGTCGAGCGACTGGGTGAGGGCGATGTCGCCGAGATGATCATCGCCACCAACCCGACGGTCGAAGGCGAAGCAACGGCGCATTACATCGGTCAGCTGGCGAAGGCCGCCGGCATTCGCGCTACCCGTCTCGCTCATGGTGTGCCCCTGGGCGGCGAACTCGAATTCGTCGACCGCGGCACGCTCGCCCATGCTTTCGGCAGCCGGCAGTCGGTCGGCTGACCCTTCAAGGAATCACCATGACCGACACCATCTTCGCGAAGATCGTCCGCCGGGAAATTCCGGCCGATATCGTCTATGAAGACGACGACGTGCTCGCCTTCCGCGACCTCAATCCGCAGGCGCCGGTGCACGTGTTGTTCATTCCCAAGCGGGCCATTGCGACGCTGGACGACGCCGTGCCGGGCGATGCCGAACTGCTGGGCAAACTGCTACTCGCCGCCGCCTCGTTCGCCAGGGCGCAGGGTCTTGCGAAGGACGGCTACCGCACGGTGATCAACACGAATACGCACGGCGGACAGACAGTGTTCCACATCCATGTCCACCTGCTCGCCGGCCGCCAGATGCACTGGCCGCCGGGCTGAAGCGGTTCACTCGCGTTGCGAGTGCGTGTGTTTAGCGGCTTGCGCCGCCGATTGCGTTGGGGGGGGGGTGAGGCGCAGAGCCTTCGGTGCCCACCCTCGCGGCTCAGACACGTCCTCCGCGTTTCGTAGCGGAAAGGCCGCTGCGCGGCCGTGTACTTATTTGGCCTACGGC
>NZ_JBFUJE010000331.1:0-4409 GCF_056401535.1 Luteibacter sp. P4_E6
CGACGATTTCTTGCGATGCCATTTCGGGAAGTGTTGGGACAGGCCGCGCCTATAACTTTCGCCGTAGGAAACCGCTTACACGACGACACGGCCAACCCCTACACAAAAAAAAGCACTTGCCGGCACCGCTGTTCGCCGCGTTGCCCGTTCTGCCGATTCGTCGGTCGGACTACGCTGGGAATTTGCCGAATTTCCATAACAAAACGGGACGAGCAACATGGCGGCAACGCTCAACAACCGCGCCTTCCCACCGCAAGGTCAGCCATCACCGCGTGCTGTGAACGGTGTGCCGTTCCTGTCGCACAAATGTTACACCTGCGCGGTTGGGGCTGAGCCGCACGATTGCTATCTCAATGCAAAACATCACCGGGTTGTCAGTGGTTCGGCTTGCTCAGGAACGCCCGCGCAGGGAGACGGAAAGCCCATTGAGGACAGCGACCATCAAGGTTCCGGCCAGTCCTACGCGCTCGCGATGACGGTTCCGAGTCTGTCGGAGGCATCCTGGAGCATCTGAAGGTTTTCGGGATGGCGACGCGCCAACCATCCGACGAAGGCGGCGTCACGCAGGGACCGTTGGGCCTGCCGGGCCAGAACGACAAACTCCAGCACCTGCGCACCTTGCCTCATAATCCCGTCGTCGGTGCTTGACGCTGTTGGAAAATCCGGCGCCGGGATTGCCGTTGTGACCACACCTGAAACGCCGGCATGTCGAAGCGCAGCACGCAGCGACTTGTTCAGTGCAGCGCACTCTTCGGAAAGACTTCGAAGCGACGCATCCAGGCTGTCCGTGCGTGCTGGGGATATGTCGGGTGTGCCAGTTCGGTATATGGCCGCCGCGAGTGCCTCCATCAATGTTGCCGTGTACGCAGGAATCGCATTACAGGCGCGCGCTGAGACGTCTTTGGGGAAGAAACCGTAAACGACCCTGGGCCAAAAGACAARGTCCCGGATGCTGGTCCCATCAGCCGTCATGCGAACGAACGCGACCACGTCAGTCGCAGCAGGTATCTGGCGGATGTACCAGCGTTCGACATTGCGGTACATCGACGTCCGGATGACCGTCACGGACACAGTCCAGGCCTCTGCCACGGTCACCACCCATCCGTCCCTGCTCACCGGAACACCCAGGTTCTCGAATACGGCAGTGAGGGCCACGGTCTGCAGCTCGCGGACGTCACGCAGGAAGAACCGGGCATCGGCGTAGACAAGGTTCTTAGGCGGCGCAAAGCCGATGCGCGCGTATACATGCCGCAGTCCACCAAACCGTCGGCACAGGGCCGGGATGGACAGCGCATCCGGCTCGTCCTGGATGCGCTTGGTGCTGATGTAGCCGTCCCGCTCGAGAATGCGGCGAAGAGGGGCCAACACCTCCTCGTCGCTCTGATTCACGGAAACGGTACGAAAGCGGTCGCGGGCGGCACGGAACAACCGCTTCGGAACGATGGCCGTGAATGCACCCTTGCATGTTACCCATTCGCTTTCCGGCACCTTTACGCGCGCCTGGTGCAGGGTTCCGTGCGTTTTTCCGTATACGTTTTCTCCGAGATACTTTGTGTTCGTGAGCAGGACCCGCACGTGCTGGGCGGTCCACGCCTTTCCATCGGCGTTGAGATGTCCAGCCGCATTCATTTCCCGTGCGATGGCTGGCAGTGAAGCGCCGGCAATGAACTGGCGATACATCTCACGAACCCGTTTTACCTCGTCGATTGGACCGGGAACGAGAACGATGCGGTCTGTCGTAAACACCTTGTGCTGACCGCGCTCCAGAATGCCGAGCTCGCGACCCGCCGCGTCGACGCGCATGCGCCGAAGGCCATACCCAGGCAGGCCGCCCTGGCGGTACCCCAGCGAGATGAGCCTTGCCTGCCCGGCGTAGACCTTCGCTGAGAGTTCGCGGCTGTACTCACCTGCCATTGCCCGCTTGAGGCTCTTGAGTACGGTGGAAAAGGGCGTGCCGTCGTTTTCAAAGGCCTCGGCGACATACACGACCCGAACGCCAGCAGCGTGGCAGATGAATTCGTAGTGTGCCGCTTCGTCGGCATTCTGAAATCTCCCCCACCGGCTAACGTCGTAGACAAGGACCGCTTCAAAATCGGCGCGCCCCGAGCAGACATCCGAAAGAAGTCCTTGAAGACCCGGCCGGCCCTGCAGCCGGAGGCCGCTCCGCCCGTCGTCCCGGTATGTGCGGGCAACATTCATCCCGTGCAAAGCGGCATACACAGCAATGGCGGCCGACTGGTTCGTCGTCGAGTACTGCTGGTGCTCGCTCGACATCCGGACATATTCTGCGACCCGGATATCCGCAGACGCCGCCTCATCTGCCTTGGTGCGTTCCATCGGTGCTTCTCCAGCCCGAAGAGCCGAAAATTCACGCTACGCCCAAATGGCGAATACGGGAAGCCAGAAAAATGCATCAAAGGCCCATCGGACACCCGTCGAGGTCAAATGGATGCACCCTGCAGCGCTGCCAGCCCTTTGGCGTGATGCCGGGACATCCAGCGCACCAGTTCGGCGTCTGATAACAGTCTTTGAACGACGCCGGCAAGCACGACACCTTCCAAAACAGCTAGACCTTTCGCGTCGCCGTTCGCAGCCACTCGCGATGAACGACCGAGGCAAACCTGACGCAAGCCACGTTGTGCAAGCAGTTCTGCAGTGTGGGCATCAGAGAGCAGCTCGCGCAGTACTTTCGTGACCGTATGAAACCGGGCCTCCGCACTTGCAGACGCTGCAGCGATGGCCGCCGCCTCTTGCCGGTGTATGCAGGCGCGCTCTGCGTGACTTATCCACACAACTGCGATTCCATTCTGGACAATCGGGCCAGGTCGCCGAGGATGGCCAGGGACGGATACCGGCAAGAATCGAGTATCGGATGGTTGCGGGTGTAAAAGCACTTGGGCCACTCTGGAAAGAGCACGCGTGGYAGCACGAAGTAGTCCATTGGCCCGGGTTCCCCATAAACGGCGCGGGCAAAGACGACGATGTCCGTGTCTTCGGCGCGTCGATGATTGAACCATTGCTGCATTTTTCCCACGGGCCGGGACCCATGCACGATGACAAACGACACCGTCCAGGCGTTGTCAATTCTCAACTGCCATCCCATCCGCTCGACCCGTGAGCCACACTCTTCCAGCAATTCCTGGCTGCAAGACGTCAGGCTCTCCCGCCAGTCCGTCAGCCATCGCCGAATTTCGGCGTAGCGGTTGTGGCGATTGGGTGTGTAACCAAGCGCCCTGTAAAGGCCGCTCAGTCCCCCGAAGTGGCGGGCAAGTCCGTGACTCGACATCAAGTCCGGCTCGGCGTCAATCAATGGTGCGGTGAGCCGCCCTTCTCTCTTCAACAGTCTTCGAACACCGTCGAGCAACGTTTCGTCTGAATCGTGTTTGCGGCGACGCAAACGCTCGGTGCGAACGGCCTCAAAGAGGTCGATGGGCACGATGGCCTCATACGCGTCGTCCTTCCGGCACCACTCGGTCTCCGCATTCTGCGTCATCCGCCCAGAGAGCTTTTTGCTCGAGCGGCAGTAAACGGCATGTCCGATATATTTTTCCCCGTCGAGCACAGTCCGCACTGTGGCATACACCCATCGCTTGCCACGATGACTGACGACCCCTTCCTCGTTCAGCGCGCGTGCGATACCCGAACAACCCTTCCCTTCGAGGTACTGCTCGAATATCCACCGCACCCGCTGCACTTCCTCGGGCGGTCCCGGCACCAGAACGATGCGGTCAGTTGTGAGGCTCTTCCTGTCCCCGTCGGCCAGCAGGAACTTCGCCTCGCCATCGGCATTTACCAGGAGCCGGCGCAGGCCATAACCGGCTATCGCGCCCTGGCGAAAGCCCATCTTCGCCAGGCGGCGCTGCGCGACGGAAACTTTCGCTGACAATTCCCGGCTGTATTCGGCAGCCATGGCCCGCTTGATGCCCTTGAAGACCATGGCGAAAGGAGTTTGGTCGTTCTCAAAGCTTTCTGCGACATACAGAACCTGCACGCCAGCCCGCCAACACAAAAATTCGTAGTAGGCAGATTCGTCGGTGTTCTGGAACCGGCCCCAGCGCGACACGTCGAGCACGAGCACGCCGCCAAACCCGACATGGCCCAAACGGATGTCTTCCATCAGCGCAAGAAGTCCTGGCCGTTTCTCAATGGTCAGGCCACTGCGTCCGGCATCACGATAGACGCGCACGACCGTCATGCCATGGTCGAGTGCATACGCTTCAATGGCTGCTTCCTGGTTGGCCATCGAGTATTGCTGCATGTCTGTCGACATGCGCAGGTATGCCGCCACAAAAACGGGCGGGACGCCAGGATTGGATGCTGTAGACAAGGGCGTGGCACCGCGTGGCCGCCGGGCGGCTGTGTCGTCCACTGTAGGCCGACTTTCAACGCGGGAAAACCCTGTTACACGG
>NZ_JBFUJE010000332.1:0-4374 GCF_056401535.1 Luteibacter sp. P4_E6
CAGCATGCACTGGCTGACACGCGACGCTGCGCATGTGGAGCAGTACAAAGACCCGGCCTTCGTCGAGCACGGCGACGACGACCGCAGCCTGGTGGAGCTGCTTCGCGAAGGGGTCATCGACGCGGCCATCCTCGGCAACGACCTGCCGAAGGATGAAGAATTCATTCCGGTTATCACGGACGCCGCGACCCTCGACCGGGCGTGGTACGACCGGCACGGTTTCGTGCCGATCAACCACGTCGTGTCGGTCAGCACGGCCGTCGCCCAGCGCAGCCCGTCGGCCGTACAAGCGATGTATCGCCTCCTTCTCCAGTCGAAGTCCCGGCTCCGGGATGCACCCGGTACCCCTTCKCCGTATGCCTTCGGCTATGAAACGCTGCGCGAGCCGGTGGAATATGTCATCGACGCCTGCGTCGAGCAGGGCCTGCTGCCTCGCCGCCTGAGCATTGACGAAGTATTCGGCCCGGCGCAGGACATACTTGACGGGGTCACCGAATGAACGACCCCAAAGGGCTGAACGGCCCCCACCTGGAAACGCCAAGGTAATGAGCAAGCTGAACGCCACTACTGCCGCCACGCCGCTCAAGGCGCGACGCCCGTTCTACAACGACCTCACCTTCCAGGTCGTGACGGGCATGGTGCTGGGTGTCCTGCTGGGCGCGCTGGCACCGGACATCGGCAAACAGCTCAAGCCACTGGGCGATATCTTCATTCGCCTGATCCAGATGGTGGTGGGGCTGATCATCTTCTGCACCGTCACCCACGGCATCGCCAGCGTGCGCGATCTGGGCAAGGTCGCGCGCATCGCAATCAAGGCCATGGTGTATTTCGAGGTCGTCACGAGCATCGCGCTGGTGCTCGGCCTGGTGACGATCAACCTGCTCAAGCCCGGCGTGGGCATGCACATCGACCCTGCCATGCTGCACACCGGTGTCGCCGTCGCCAAGGACGGACACACGGCCGTGCCGACCGGCGCAGGTGACTTCCTGGTCAACCTGGTGCCGAACTCCGCACTCGATGCCTTCGCCAAGGGAGATATCCTGCAGATCCTGGTGTTCTCGGTGTTGTTTGCCTGCGGCCTGGCGTCGCTCGGCGAGAAAGCCCAGCCGGTTCTGCATGTGGTCGACACGGTGCAATCCGCGCTGTTCTGGATCATCCGTCTGGTGATGAAGATCGCACCGATCGCCGCGTTCGGTGCCATCGCTTTCACCGTCGCGCAATTCGGTCTGGCCACGCTGCTGCCACTGGGCGCGTTGATCCTCGAATTCCTGCTCACCTGCGCCCTGTTCTTCGCGCTGGTGCTCGCGCCGATTTCCGCCTATGCCGGTTTCAACCTGCTCAAGATGATGCGCTACTTCCGCGAAGAGCTGGTCCTGGTCCTGGGCACGAGCTCGTCGGAAAGTGTCTTCCCGCAGCTCACGGCGAAACTCACCAGGCTTGGCGTCAACGAATCGGTGGTGGGCATGGTCCTGCCGACCGCGTACAGCTTCAACCACGACGGCACATGCCTGTACTTCGCTGCCGTGGCCGTGTTCCTCGCCCAGGCCACGGGCACCGCGTTGGGCTGGGAACAGCAACTGGGCCTGCTCGCCATATTGCTGCTCACGTCCAAGGGAGGCGCCGGCGTGTCCGGATCGGCCATCGCCGTCCTGACCCTCACGCTGGCCGCGACCAAGACGATCCCGGTCGGCAGCATCGCCCTGATTCTCGGAATCCACCGGATTCTCTCGGCGATGTTCGTGTTCACCAACATCGCAGGCAATTGCGTCGCCACCGTGGTCGTCGGTAAGTGGGAGAAAGCCGTCGATCACGAAAAACTCAAGCAGGAACTGGATACGGGTTACCAACCCGCCTGATTCCGCCACATCGTTCGAAGTACAAGCCTCGCGAAGTCCCTCGACTCCGCGATCGGGGAGGGATTGCTCAAATGAACCGCAACACTTACATCGCCACCGCTCTATGTAGCCTCGCTGGCGCCATCGCGCCGACGCTGGCATGGGCCCAGAACGTGCCCTCGACCGCGCCAGCGTCGAGTTCGTCGACGGCGGACGTAGCCGAACCGGACTCGACAGGCGGTGCCCAGAAGCCGAAGGAAGCCTCGAAAGGCCCGCTATCGGATGTGGCAGCGTCATTACGCGACAAGGGCATCAAGCTGCGCAGCGCGCTGATCGACCAGTACGCCAACAACACCACCGGCGGCATCTATCAGGGTCATAGCAATGTCGGCCAGTTCAACATCGGCGCCGATTTCGACCTCGACAAGATGGTGGGAATCAGTGGTGGATCGTTCCACTTCACGGTGTATCGCGACTACGGCGAGAGCCTGAACAAATACGTGACCGGCACATTCACCAAGCAGCAGTACATCTACAAGAACGAGTTTTACCGCTGGCATCTTGGCCTGTTCGCCTACGAGCAGAAGCTGCTCGACGACAAGCTCGACATCACCGCCGGTCGCCTGGGCACGACCACGTACTACGGTCATCTGGTCACCAACTGCCAGTTCGAATCGGCCGATACCTGCGGTGAGCCACGTATCCTGGTTTCCGAAGCCGGCTTCAGCCTGCTTCCGTCAGCGACGTGGGGCCTGAACATCAAGGCACGGCCGACACCGCATACGTACATCGAAACCGGCGTTTTCGAGGTCAACCCAACGACATCGGCCAGCAACGGCCTGGATTTCTCGGTCGGTAGCGCCACGGGCGTCACGGTTCCCGTGGAATGGGCGTGGCAGGACGCCGATCCGACGAAAACGCGTTATCCCTTCGAGCTGAAGGTCGGCGGCTTCGTCAGCACGGCGCCCCTCACCGATCCGTACTACAACACCGCGGGACGATCGAAGGCCCTGTTCGGCGGCACGGCGCGCACGATCAACAGCAGTCGCGATGGCGTCTACATCATGGGTGATCGCGTCATCTGGCGGCCGAACGATGCCAGTGCGCAAAGTTTCAATGTGTTCGGCGGCATCGTGCAGCAGCTGGACGAAGCGGAAATCATGCGCCAGCAGATCTATGCGGGCTTCGTTTGGACCGCGCCCTTCGCCAGCCGTCCGACGGACACACTGAATTTCTCCGTCTCCGAGTTCGAGCTGACGCCGCGCGAGCGCGAATTTCTCCGCGATGCACGGGCCAAGAAGGGTGGCCACGGCACGAATGCCGCACACCAGACGGCTTACGAGCTGACATACGGCTGGCGTGTGGCTCGCGGCCTCGAGCTGATGCCGAGCCTGCAATACATCGTGCACCCCGACAACTCGAGTATCACCAACACCGCCATCTTCCCGAAGAACATGTTCGTCTACGGCGTGAGCCTCAAGATGGACCTGGGCACCATGCTCGGCTTCGACAAGACCGCCGGCGGCGACTGACCCTCCTCTACGAACGGATCCCCTCATGAGCAAGAAAACCGCATTGGTCGTCAGCGCGCACTCGGCTGACTTCGTCTGGCGCGCCGGCGGCGCGATCGCCCTGCACGCCGCGGCCGGCTGGGATATCACCGTTGTCTGCCTGTCGTATGGCGAACGCGGCGAATCGGCCAAGCTGTGGCGCAAGCCCGGCATGACACTGGACAAGGTGAAGTCGGAGCGCCAGGTCGAGGCCGAGAACGCTGCGAAGCACCTCGGCGTCGCCGATATCCAGTTCTGGGACCTCGGCGATTACCCGATCACACTGACTAACGACTCACTGTTCCGGCTCGCCGACCTCTATCGCTCCGTGCGGCCCAACTGGGTCATGACCCACTCCAGGAAGGACCCGTACAACGCCGACCACGTCGCGGTCAGCGCGTTCGCCCAGGAGGCCCGTATTGTCGCCCAGGCGCACGGCCACGCCCCCGAGACGCCGGTGATCGGCGCCCCGCAGGTCTACCTCTTCGAGCCGCACCAGCCCGAACAGTGCGGTTGGAAGCCGGACACGATCCTCAACATCACCGATGCGTGGGACAGGAAGCGTGCGGCGATCGAGTGCATGCAAGGCCAGGAACACCTGTGGGAGTACTACACACGCGTGGCGCTGCAGCGCGGCGTACAGGGCGGTCGCAATTCCGGCACGCCGATGACGTACGGCGAGGCTTATGAATCGGTGTTCCCGGCGGTGGCGAGCGCGTTGGGCTAACATCGTTTTCTGGACGCGACTCTCGGGTGATGAATGTCTCGCGAAGACTGGTATCGAAACGTCGACTGGAATGATGGCATCGCGGCAGCGTTCGAGGAGAAGCTGTCGCGAGCACGCCACAAGAGCGATTACCTGAGGATCCAGGCCTGCAGCCTTACCGACAGGCATCCGCGAGTAGCGCTTGCCCTGTTGGATCGGTATTTCGCACTCGGTGAGCACTTCGATGATGCTCAGGCATATGTCGACCGAGCGACATCCTACC
>NZ_JBFUJE010000333.1:0-4367 GCF_056401535.1 Luteibacter sp. P4_E6
GGACTGAACGACATGCTGAATTGATTGCGGCTATGCTCCGATCAATTCATCAAGCCAAACTCAAGTGAGGTCGTTGCGACGGCAATTGCGAAAAGGATCAGGCCCATGACAACGACATCACATCCGCTAACGGCCACTCGCGCCTACGCTGTGYTTAAGGAGCATGGCTTCCCCCGAACTTTCGTCGAGCGATTGCTGCCCGATTGGTGGGATAACGCACTCTTAGGCACCAGCGCAGGCTCGCTTCAGTTCGCGATGATCTTGCAGCAACGTCTTGGCCTAGAGGTTTCGTTTGTCGAGGATGGGACGATTGCCGTTGGAACCCGACCCGGGCCACGTCGATTCAAACATCGCGCAGGCACGCGACAGGAAGAGCTTCAAGTCGCCGCCAACATCGGACTCGCGCTCGCCAGACTCGGCGCCTTCGCATCATCCGAAACCTATCGACCGCTGCCGAAAAGTGCCGTAGAGCTTGCGGAACTTGTCGCGGGCCCCGATGCGGTAGTGGATTTCTCCCGGTTATTGGCGGTGCTCTGGGAGCACGGCATCCCTGTATTGTTCTTAAGCGAGCTGCCGCGCGGGTGCAAACGGTTAACCGGTATGGCCACCGTTGTGGATGGACGTCCCGTCATCGTTCTTGGTCTTAAGCACCAACAACGGTCGAGACAGTTGTTCGTTCTTGCCCATGAACTCGGGCACATACAGTGCGGCCACGTCGGCGAAGGCAGCATCCTGATCGACGAGGACATCGTCAGCGTGTCCAACGCGATTACGACGCCGGCGACATCGCTTGACAGCGAGGAAGCCCAAGCGGACGCGTACGCCCTGGCACTTATCCGGCGCGGCGCGACCGCACAAGCCGTCCGCTTAAACGAACATCACACATCGACGACTCTAGCTGGTGAAGCCTTCCAGCTTGGTCAGGCGTTGAGGATCGACCCGGGCCATCTCATACTGTCGTTTGCGCAAGAGCGCTCGCAGTGGCCCTTAGCGAGTCAAGCGATTGAGTACTACCCCGACTCAGGAGGTGCGCTGGAGCTGATCAAGAATGCCTTGGTCAGCTATGCGCAGCTGGATAGGCTCAGCGAAGAAAATCGCGAGTACCTGCTAGCCGCCCAAGGATTCCAAGACTAAGGAGGGTTGCTCATGGTGTTGCTTGACAGCGATGTAGCGAGGAAGTGTTGTCAGTACGGCCTGGTCGATGAACTCGTCCATTCGTATGGATGCCTCGCGTCGGACGTCGCCGTATTGCCACAACTAAGGTTCCAGCTCAGGATCGGCAAACCTGCCGCAGTGGCGAAACTTGGAACGGAAGCCGCCGTCGCTGCTGCCGAATCCTTTCTTGCGAAAGCGAAGGAAGTTCAACTGAGCCCCGAGGCTGCCAACCTCGTTCTTTCGCTGCAAATTCCTGGCATCGATACCGGCGAACAGGTGCTCTTTGCCGCTTTGCTGATGGATCAATCGTCCCAACTGCTGACCGGCGATAAGCGCGCTCTCGCGACGCTCGCCACGGTACCTGACGCAGCTTCCGCCTGGCCTCGAATCCGAGCCTTGGAGCACGCGATCCTCAGGATTCTAAGCATTGAGGACTTTTCGCGGATCTCAGCGAAAATTCGGAGCTGTCCCGATGCCGATATGAGCTTGAGTCTGGCGTTTGGGCGTACGGCGCCGGCAACCAAAGACAGTGTCGTGGAAGGCCTCTCGAGCTATGTGAACGAACTGATTGCTCGTACGCTCGGATACTATTGCGGCGTGCCATGAGGGCGTTCTGATCCCAGCTCGGAGTCACCATCGTCTATCAGCTGTGTTGTTGAGCTCGCCTGCGCGCGCCGTAAGCATGCGCGGCTGTCGCCGCTTCGAGCGTATCCACGGCGGCTTCGTCGAATACGTAGCACGCATCCTCACGCCAGTAGGCCTGGCCGTCGATCGTATGGAAGCCGAAACCAAGCGCCTCCACGGAAGACTGCCAGTCAGGTCTTGGGGTTAGCGATGCGCGTTGCACAGGGGTATGCATCCAAAATCTTTGGAAGCGATCGTATCAGTGCAATACGAGGATCATAAAGCCTGCGACCCGGCGCGCGGTGACCATCGACGCCAGGAATCTTGATCACGGACATCACGGCGTGAACTGCGTCTTTCCCTAGGCGCCCACCACGCGAGCTTTCACGGGCGAGGCAGCAGGCAGGCACTGGCAGTTAGCGGCGCAGCATGATGGTTGTACCCCCGTTTGAGCGCGAGTCCGCGGATGCTGTGCACGAGTCGATCGCGCAGACCGTCGGCCGCCGAGGCGTGCCCGCGCCAATTGATGGCCATCTACCGTAGGTATGTTGAGTCACGTGCCTAGAATGTGTAGGACTTCACCTACAGACATCTGCCTCAAATGCGTTCAGGATGCGCCCCGCCGCCCTGTGGGATTGATCCACGCGTACCAACGCATCCCCCGGTGCTCCTCTGGTCGCACGGTCGATAACTTACGCATCGGCGCGGCGAGCATGTTCAGATCACCTCTAGGGGGAGGATGCAATGAGTAGTACAGACGCGCGACCGCCGTACGTTCCAATCATTAAGTGGCAGCAGTATGAACGGAGTGCACTGGCCGCATTAGAGAAGCCGGTCGCAGATCGTATACTGCCGTGCTTAGAAATCCGGGATAGCTCGCAACACGACGCGCTCATCAAGCACCTCGCCACGGTGTGGCCACGCTTGGTGCTCGTGGACTACGCGGACCCCTCGGGAACTCTCACGGCTTCGCGCTTCAAGGAGTTGTCTACGTTCTTAAAGCAGCTACCGGCCGATGACTMGTCGGTTATCCCGGTGTTCGGACCGCCAGATGTGCTTCGGTTGGGAGGGACGGCAGTCGCCTCAATTCTTAAGAAACGCCACCGCGTCGGCCTGCGACTGCGTACAAGGCAGTCTGGTTCGGACGCCGCAGCCCTGGCGATGATCCAACAGGCGCTTCAAATTTTGGGCATCGCGGCGGAATCAGTGGTGCTTCTGGTCGACATGGGCACGACGCCGACGCTTACGAGCAATGAGCGCTCGTCGTTCGCCTCGTTCATCGCCGGCTGCGCGGCGCTCGGCTTCAATATGGTCACCGTGGCGTCGGGTGCATTTCCATCCGATCTTCAGTCGATCAAGGGCTCAAAGCTCATCGATCGTGACGACTGGGTGCTATGGACGAGCTTGGTTCCCTTAATTCCCAGCGTAAACATTGGCTTTGCCGATTACGGGATCCTGAGCCCCAAGTGGGAAGAGATCCAATTAACGCGGCGGGGGGGAAAGGCGACGATCAAGTACGCGCTCGATAATAGTTGGCGGATCATTCGGGGCACGGACAAGACCAAAGGTCAATCGATTGCCATCAGCGTCCTGATGACCACCGTGCACCAGGCGGAGTTTAGGAAGAAGGGCTACTCGCACGGCGACACGATGATTGCTGACCGCGTCGATCCTTCGTTGCCCTTATCTAAGAAGAAGGGAGGAAATGCCCATATCACCGAAGCGTGGACGATACACATCACGTACTTGGTGAAAGCTCAGTATTAGCAGAGTGCGGGACTTTCGAAGCGGCGGGCGATGTGTTGAGGGACCAGAGATGCCAACTCAGCCAAGTGCAATTGCCCTGCGAGGAACGCTTGCATGTCGTAGAGACTTTTCGTCTTCCAGCCACGTTCGTGCCCGAGCCCTCGGATGAGGGAGAGGCATTCGTCGCGGAGCAAGGTGGCCGCAAGGTTGTAAGCGTCTTGGCCACGATTAGCGCGTGCCGGGCGCAAGTGACGGAACTTCCCATCGGCAGTGATGGGGATGACGATCACGCCCCACCACTCAGGCAGGAGAGGCATCGCGCGCTCCAAGTGGCGCTCCGCAGTCACCAACGTAACTTTCTTGAAGGTCTTGGTGTAACGCGAGCCTTGAGCGATAAGCCGGCCAAGAGAGTCAGCGTCGCTCTTGATCTCATAGCAATGAAATTCGCCGATCTCAACGACGTCGGCGCGACCCAAGCCGCGTTCGAGCTTGAACTCTTCGATAAATCGAAGCGGGGGCGTTGGGGAGCGGTCTGAAAGGTGAGCTTTCAGAGCGATTTTGATATCGGCTTCAAGCATATTCGAGCATCCCGCAGGCACGCCGACATCATACCAGTGCTTGGTGCAAATCTGTATGCATATATGGTAAATTTGCATATATGCGAACCCGTCGAGCTACCCCCGTCGATCCGGTCGGCCTAGCGCAGGATTTGCGACGCCGCTTTGCGACCATGGGGTTAAACAGTAGTAGCGCCATCGCAGCCGAGGTTGGAATCAACCAGTCCCAAGTATTCCGGAACTTATTTGGTCAACCGAAGCGGCTCACCCGGACACTTATACAGC
>NZ_JBFUJE010000334.1:0-4348 GCF_056401535.1 Luteibacter sp. P4_E6
GATCGTACAACTGACGTCGAAGATCTTGGCGTGATCTTCGCCGTAGCTGTCGGTTAATTCGTAGATGGGAAGGGGAAGCCCCCTGCCCTGCAGCCATTCCTGCAGCTTCGTTTTAGCGTCCTTGCTGGATCGCTTGATTTCCGCCACGCGGGGCGAAAACAGCCGGCGCACCACCTGGCGGCAGGCGTCGTAGCCATCGTCGAAATAGACGGCGGCAACCAGGGCTTCGAAGGCATCGGCCAGAATGGAATCGCGGCGGAAGCCGCCGCTCTTCAGCTCACCAGGCCCCAGCTTCAGGTCGTCACCGAGCTCAAGTTCCCGCCCGATAACGGCCAGGGCCTGGCCGTTGACGAGCTGGGCGCGCAGGCGAGAGAGCTCGCCTTCGCTCGCATTGGGATGCGCTTCGAACAACAACTCGGCAACGAGGGCGCCCAGCAAGGCGTCGCCCAGGAACTCCATCCGCTCGTTATTCGGCTTCCCGGCACTGCGGTGAGTCAGGGCCAGGGTCGCGAGACCGGGATCACGAAAGCGGTAAGGAAATTCCACGAAACCTCATTGCCCGACGGCACTTTTGAGCGGCACCGACTTCTCGAAATGGAGCAGGAAGGCGATGTTGTAAATAAACGGAATGACTTTGTCGTACGAAACTTTCAAGACCGGCGAGTTGCTCGCGTTCGTGATTGTCACGTCCTTTGGCTTGATCGTCGAATCGTCCACGTACTGGAAGCTCATCTTGAACGCGAGCTGCCGGCGAGCCTGCTCGAGATCCGTGTTGCCACCCTCGGTCGACATCTGATTGAGCGCTTTGACCACGCCCATGTACTCGATATAGGACGGCACCAGCTTCATTGCCATGAAGGCGAAGAAGCCAACGATGGCCAGCATGATGACGAACCCGATAAGGGTAATACCCGACTGCCTGGATTTCATGTTCCGGTCTCCGCCGCGCGAAGCGGCTCCCCTGTTCAAGACGTTAAATGCCGACGGGGCGCGCAAGGCGCCCCGCAGCGGAGATTACCTTGTCCGGGGCGTACCGCAACGCCTTGCAGCGTGACGGACGCCACCGTTCCGTCAGTGGATGACCTTACCCATCCTGGAAAAGTCCAGCAGGCCATTATCGAATCCGCGCCAGGCGAGCCAGACGAAGAAGGCCTTGCCGACCAGGTTGGCCTCGGGCATGCAACCCCACCAGCGGCTGTCGGTGCTGTTCATCCGGTTGTCGCCCATGACGATATAGCAGCCCTTGGGCACTTCCGACGGCACCGACGCATTGGGGATGTCTTGCGGCATGTTGTAGGCCGGGGTCAGCGCGATCGTATGGTTGATGCTGCCCAGGTGCTCCGTATACAGCTTGGATCCGAAGGTCATCAGCAGGCGATCTTCCGGCCGCGACATGCTGCCCTTGAACGGCCCGATCTCGTCGGCGCCGACGCGCTCACCGTTGATGTAGAGCTCGCTGCCCCGGGTTTCGATGCGGTCGCCGGGCAGGCCGATCACACGCTTGATCCAGTTCTCGCTCGGCACCGCGGCGTGGGGATCCTGGCAGGTGATGTCGCCGCTGCGGATGGTCTTGCCGCTTTCGTCCTGGCAGACATAGCCCGGAAAGCGGAACACGACCACGTCGCCGCGACGCGGTTCGCCGTTCTCGAGCAGCTTGTTATTGAAGGCCGGCATACGCAGGCCGTAAGCGAATTTATTGACCAGGATGAAGTCGCCCACGTCCAGGGTCGGCATCATCGAGCCCGACGGGATGCGGAACGGCTCGGCCACGAACGAGCGCAGCAAAAGCACGACCAGGATCACCGGGAACAACGAGCGAGCCCAGTCGACCGGCCACGGCTCGGGTTGCTCGGCGCCAAGGGCTTCGGCGCGGGCGCGGCGCGCCTTGACCAGGAAAAGGCGATCGAACAGCCAGACCACACCGAACAGGACGGTCAGCCCGAGAAGAATCGCCGAGAAATCAAATGCCGCCATACCATCTCCATCAGTCGTGTCGAAGGGCCTTACGGCCCGGTCCGGCGCATCCGGCGCCGGCTTTCCATGTCTCGTTTACTTATCCTGCCGCAGCACGGCGAGGAAGGCTTCCTGGGGAATTTCCACGCTGCCCACCTGCTTCATGCGCTTCTTGCCTTCCTTCTGCTTCTCGAGGAGCTTCTTCTTTCGCGACACGTCGCCGCCATAGCACTTGGCGAGGACGTTCTTGCGCAGCGCCTTCACCGTCGAACGGGCGATGACCGCCGCACCAACGGCCGCCTGGATGGCGACATCGAACTGCTGGCGAGGAATGAGATCCTTCATCCGTTCGACAAGTTCCCGGCCGCGCCGATCAGCGTGCGAACGATGCACGATAAGGCTCAGCGCGTCCACGCGATCGCCATTGATCAGGATATCGACGCGGACGAACGGGCCCGGATCGAACCGCTCGAGGTGGTAGTCCATCGAGGCATAGCCGCGGGACACCGACTTCAGGCGATCGAAGAAGTCGAGCACCACTTCGGCCAGCGGCAGCTCGTAGGTCACCTGCACCTGGGTAGCCAGATACTGGATGGAACGCTGCACGCCGCGCTTCTCTTCGCAGAGTTTGATCACGTTGCCGACGTAGTCASCCGGGGTGAGGATGGTGGCGACGATGATCGGCTCGCGGATCTCCACGATCTGCTGCGGCGGCGGAAGCTTGGCCGGGTTGTCCATCTGCAGCACGGTGCCGTCGGTCTTGGCCACCTCGTACACCACGGTCGGCGCCGTGGYGATGAGGTYGAGRTCGWAYTCGCGYTCSAGGCGYTCCTGGAYGATYTCCAKATGCAGCAKGCCGAGGAAGCCGCAGCGGAARCCGAAGCCCATCGCCTCGGAGCTTTCCGGCTCGAAGAACATGGCCGCGTCGTTGAGGCGCAGCTTGTCGAGCGCCTCGCGAAGGGCCGGGTAATCATCAGCCGATACCGGGAACAGGCCGGCGAACACGCGCGGCTGCATGACCTGGAAGCCAGCCAGCGGCTCGGCGGCAGGCTTGCCCGAATGGGTCAGCGTGTCGCCCACCGGGGCGCCATGGACGTCCTTGATGGACGCATTGATCCAGCCCACCTCGCCCGCGCCCAGATGATCGAGCTTCTTGCGCTTGGGGGTGAATACACCGACGTCGTCGACAAGGTGGGTACGGCCGGTCGACATGACCAGGATCTTGTCGCCCGGGCGGATCTCGCCCTGCATCACGCGTACCAGCGATACCACGCCCAGGTAGTTGTCGAACCAGGAGTCGATGATCAGCGCCTGGAGCCGGTCGGTGTTACCTGCCTTCGGCGCCGGGATGCGATGGATGATCGCCTCGAGGACTTCGATCACGTTCTGGCCAGTCTTGGCGCTGACCGGGATCGCATCGGTGGCATCCAGCCCGATCACGGCTTCGATTTCGGCCTTGGCCTTTTCCACATCCGCTGTCGGGAGGTCGATCTTGTTGATGACCGGAATGACTTCCAGGCCCTGCTCGATCGCCGTATAGCAGTTGGCCACCGACTGCGCCTCGACACCTTGGGCGGCGTCGACGACCAGGAGCGCGCCCTCGCAGGCGGACAACGAACGGCTTACTTCATAGGAGAAGTCGACGTGCCCCGGGGTATCGATGAAATTGAGCTGATAGGTTTTCCCGTCGCGCGCCGTGTACGGCAGCGACACCGACTGGGCCTTGATGGTGATACCGCGCTCGCGCTCGATCGGATTGTTGTCGAGGACCTGCGCTTCCATTTCGCGCTCGGTCAGACCTCCGCACAACTGGATGATTCGGTCGGCCAGGGTCGACTTGCCGTGGTCGATGTGGGCAATGATGGAGAAGTTGCGGATGAGTTCCATGGAGCGCCGTGGTCACGTTCACCATCGCTCGCGGCGCGAACGACGCGCGCCAGCCCTCAGGGCCAGCGCGAATCAAGCATTATCGCATGGAAGGCCGCCCACCGCCGACCGGCGGACGGCATCGACTGCGTCAGCGATCGCCAGGCACGGTGACACCAACGAATCGCGTCGAGTCGTCGCGCCGGACCAGCAACATGGCGGTATCGCCGGACTTGATGCCCCGGGTAGCGTCCCGGAACGCCGCGGCACTGCCGATGCGCTTCTGGTTGACCATGAGGATGATGTCCCCCGCCTGGAGCCCCGTCTGGGAGGCGGAGGATCCGGCGACCCGACTCACCACCACGCCTTCACCGGCCTTGAGACCCAGCTCGGACCGGGTCGGCGCGTCGATGTCCTGGACGGCGAGGCCCAGCGCGCTAGCGGATCCGCCGCCCGCGCCTTCCTCGCCGGACGAGGCGGCGGCGAGCGCCGTCTTGTCGCGGGGCAGCTCGCCGACGGTGACCTCGAC
>NZ_JBFUJE010000335.1:0-4335 GCF_056401535.1 Luteibacter sp. P4_E6
CGTATCCGGGTGTGTCGCCTCTACGCGTTGCCCTGAAAGCGCCGCTGGGACTTGCCCTGGCGATCAGCCGGCAATGGACGCTGCGCGCGCTGACCTTCTGGCAGGGACTGAAAGCGCACAAACGCCCCGAGGAAGGCTGGCTCGGCGAGAAGGCCCCGCCCGGCTCTTACTGAGTCACCGCGTGAATTGACCGAGCGCGTGGTCAGCGACGATGTCCACTTCCTGCATTTACGCGCAGGTGACATTCGTGTCTCAGTTCAATGCCCCGTTGCCAACCATTCATTTAGCCGAAATGAAAACGAAACCAACGTGGGATTTCGAGGCGGCGGAAAAATTACATCTTACGAGACGCATCGGTAACGCACGGATAAGGCTGCTGATTCGCCATCCGCTCATTCGCACACCCCTGCGATCTGCATAAAAACGAGCACTCGGCCGCAAGTCTTAGCGCGCGTGTTAATTGCTTGTATACGCCTGGTGATGATGAAAGACTCGATCTCAGACGAGGCCTTCCCCTACTAACGACCTCGTTATTACCAATGCCATCCAGCCACCTGACCACCGTGTCGGGGCGAGCTCGCATTGCCTGAAATAAGCATAAGGGTCGTGATCATGAAACGTAACAAGCTCGCGTGCGCCTTGGCCACGCTCCTTCTCACTCCGGTCGCAAGTACCGCGTGGGCACAGGCCGCCAGCACTGATGCGGCCCCCCAGAACACCAGCACCAACCCCAGCACCCTGCAGACCATTACGGTGACCGGCTCGGCCATTCCGCGTATCGATACGGAAACCGCTTCGCCGGTGACCACGATCTCGGCCAAGGACATCGCCCGCAGCGGCTACAGCACCATTTCCGACGTGGTGCGTTCCATCTCTGCCGACAACAGTGGCTCCATTCCCAACAGCTTCACTAACGGCTTTGCCGCGGGCTCGTCGGGTGTTGCCCTGCGTGGCCTGACAGTGAACTCCACCCTGGTACTGATTGACGGCCATCGTGCCGCCAACTATGCCGTGGCCGACGATGGCGAACGTTCTTTCGTCGATCTGAATACGATCCCGCTAGCCGCGGTCGACCGCATCGAGGTGCTGAAGGATGGCGCCTCCTCGCTGTACGGCGCCGATGCCATCGCCGGTGTGGTCAACGTGATCCTCAAACCCGGCTACCAGGGTGTGGAAGCGTCGGCTGACGTCGGCAACTCTGCCCACGGTGGTGGCTTTACGCGCAAGGGTACCTTCCTTGCTGGCGGCGGCGACCTGAACAAGGACGGTTACAACGCCTACTTCAGCGCGCAGTTCGAGGAAGACAACGCCATCCAGGCGGGTGATCGTGGCTTTCCTTACAACACCGAGGACCTGAGTCGCATCGGTGGCGCCAATCTCCAGGCGGGTCAGCCGGCCAACGGCTCAGGTTCGATCTACGGCTCGGTGACGCCCGGCACGCTGGGTACGCCAGGCGACGTCACGACGGGTATTCCGAACGACGGTGCCACCGCCAGCCTGCTGACGGGTGGCTGCGGCGTCAAAGGCACCCTTACCACCGATAAATCGGGCACCTACTGCCAGCAGAACACGACGGCGCAGTACACCCAGATCCAGGCCAAGACGAAGGAAGGCGGCGTCTATGGCCGCTTTACCGTGAAGATCAACGACACCACCAAAGCGTACGTGTCGCTCAGTTACATGGAGACGAAAACGGATACGGTCTCTTCCCCGGCCCAGATCCAGAGTTCGACGCCAAACAACACCAACAATATTGCCTTGCCGGCGTACCTGAGCAATGGCAGCCTCAACCCGAACAACCCCTTCGCCTCGAGTGGTCAGGCAGCCCTGCTCAACTACGCGTTCGGCGATATCCCCCGCGGTGACACCTACGATAACCACAACCTGCGTATTGTTGGCGATGTCGCAGGTACCTGGGGCGAATGGAATTACGATGCGGCACTCGTCCTCAACCACACCAGCCTGGATACCCAGCAGTTCGGCTATCTCCAGTACACGGGCCTGATCAACGCGATCAATACCGGTAGCTACAATTTCCTCAATCCCGCATCGAACAGCACGGCGGTACGAAACTCCCTCGCGCCGGGCTACGACAAGACCTCGACCTCGGACCTCGATGCCATCGACCTGGCAGCCAATCGCAGCCTGTTCGACTTGCCCGGTGGCGCGCTGGGTATGGCGGCAGGTATCCAATTGCGCCACGAAGCACAGAACGATCCCTCGCTGAATCCGGGTAACGAGTTCCAGGGCCTGGGCAACGCGCAGACCAAGGGTAGCCGCGATGTCGAGGGCGCGTACCTCGAGTTCGACGCGCCCTTGCTCGAATCGCTGGAGGCGGATTTGTCCGGCCGCGTCGATCATTATTCGGATATCGGCACGGAGTTCGCGCCCAAGCTGGGCCTGAAGTGGAAACCGCTTGATTGGCTGGCACTGCGCGGCACGTTCTCCAAGGGTGTGCGTGCGCCGAGCTTTTCAGAAAATGGCTCCAGCTCCAACGAAGGTTTCGTCACGTATAACCCGCCGGCATCGTTCGCTGCGGAACATGGCAACAACGGCTATGTCCAGGCGTACCAGCTGGCCCAGTTCACCGACGCCAACAAGGCCATCAAGCCGGAGCGGGCGAAGAGCTATACGTTGGGCGTCGTCTTGCAGCCGACCTCATGGCTGAATGCGTCGTTCGACTACTATCACATCAAGAAAACCGATGTGATTACATCGACCGATCCGAGCTCGATTCTTGATGCGTACTATGCGGGGCAGGCCTTGCCCGCAGGCACGCAGGTGATCGCCGATAAGCCCGATCCGCTCAATCCCAACGCCCTGGCACGTCCGATCGAAGTGATCGGAAGCTACATCAATGCCAACTCCCTGAAGACCGATGGCCTGGATGTCGACCTGCAGGCCCATTTCACCTTCGGTAACGGTATCCAGTACATCTCCGACTTCAGCGGTACGGATATCTTTTCCTGGAGGCTGACGCTGCCCGACGGCACGGTGGAATCGTTCGCGGGCACGCACGGTCCTTACAACCTGTCTTCAGGCGCCGGTACGCCGCGATATCGTGAGTCGTGGTCGAACACCATGATCTGGAACAACCTCACCCTCACCGGCACCTTCTATCACACCAGTGGCATGAAGAACACGGCGCCGGACGTGTACGGCAGTGACTGCATCCCCGATGGTTATTCCAGCTGCACGGTTGGTTCGTTCACCGAATTCAACCTCACCAGCAGCTACCAGTTCACACCTAAGATCGCCGTAACCGCTTCGGTCATGAACGCGTTCGACCGTAAGGCGCCGCTGGACGTGGCCAACTATGCGGGCGTCAACTACAACCCGACGTATGCCCAGGACGGCGCTATCGGCCGGTTCTTCAACCTGGGTGTGAAGGTCAAGTTGTAATCAGGCTGCTCGAAGGCTCAGGAAGTGGCGCGTGGGGCAACCCGCGCGTCACTTCTTTTTCCGTAACGATGCCTGCCCTACCGACTCACCGCCGGAAACAACCGAGCGCGTGGTCGTCGACGATACCGACCGCCTGCATCCAGGCGTAGGTGATGGTCGGACCGACGAACTTGAAGCCGCGCTTCTTGAGGTCCTTCGAGATCGTCACCGACAACGGCGTCTGTGCATGCACCGTGCGTCCGTCGCCGCGCAATACCTTGCCCTCGGTAAACGACCAGCAATAGGCATCGAAGGTCTCACCGCGCGCCTTCATCTCTTCGTAGACGCGCGCACCGTTGATGGTCGCTTCGATCTTTGCACGCGAACGGATGATGCCCGGATCCTCCAGAAGGCGCAGGATGTCCTTCTCGGTAAAACGCGCCACCTTCGCCGGGTCGAACCCCTTGAACGCCTTGCGGAAGGTTTCGCGCTTGCGCAGCACGGTGATCCACGCCAGGCCCGCCTGGAAGCCTTCCAGCATCAACTGTTCCCACAACAGGCGCGAGTCGTGCAAGGGCACGCCCCATTCCTTGTCGTGGTAGTCGGTGTAAAGCGGATCACTACCGGCCCACGTGCAGCGCTTGATTTCCTTGCTCATCGATCGACCCCAGGTTTGTCACAGGTCGGCATGATGCGGTGTTCCGAGGCGGCGCGCCATCCGATGCAACGCGGCGCGAAACGATGCGGGGTCGCGTTTCGCACGCGACAGCATCAGTGCACCCTGAATGCCGAGAACGATATCCTCCGCCTGCTCGCTCGCAACCTCCGCACTTCGGCCCAGTCGAACCAGGGCCGATGCCAACGCCTCGATCCAACGTACGAAGTAGCCGGATATCGCCGTCGCGAAGCGATCGCGGGTCTGGTCCAGTGCGAACGCCCCGACCAGGCATACGC
>NZ_JBFUJE010000336.1:0-4328 GCF_056401535.1 Luteibacter sp. P4_E6
GCGATGCGCCGGTGCTTCAGACGCAGCCGGTTAAGTAAGCGGCTCGGCTTCGCCATCGCGTTGCGCTTGACGCCGGCTCGGCTTCGCCCTCGTCTTGCGCTTAGCTGCCGGCTCGGCTTCGCCATCGCGCTGACGCTTGCYATTGCCTGGTAGGAGCCGCTTCAGCGGCGAACCCTCAGGCTTTCATTTTGCGGACGAGGCCTGGCATTGCATCGTGCAGGCTGTTCAGACGCTCGCCCGATCACCGCATAGCCTCCGTCGTAACCTCGACAGGTTGAGGGTTCGCCGCTGAGGCGGCTCCTACGGGGAGCTGTGGCCGTATGAGGGGCGTTGAGCCGGTGGGGTTTGTGACCCTCCTACAGGTTCGCAATTTCATGCCAGACTCGCCGCACACAGGATGTTCGGGAGTGGGGAAGGCATGATCGTGGTCTGGGCCATCATTGGCGCGATTGTCGGGGCGCTGGTTACGCAGGGCTGGGAAGGCGCGGTCGCCGGGTTTGCCATCGGGTTGCTCTGGGGGCGGATGTCGGGGCTCAAGAGCGATCTTGATGCCGTGCGGGCCCGGTTGGCTGAACTGGGTCCCGCGACTAAGGCTCGGGCGCCTGTCGCCGGGGGAGCCGGTGCCCATATGGAACACCGCCTGGATGTCGATGCCGGAGGGGCTGCGCCGGGCCGGGCGGAGTGGCCTGATGGGGCGCCTATCGCCGGCGGAGCCGGCTCCCACAGAGAGCTGCCGGGTATGCCACCAGTGGCGCCGCCGGGTATGCCGCCGGTGCCGTCGGGCGCTCCGGTTCCGGTGTCGCGTCCGGTTTCCCCGCCACCGGTGCCTGCGGGTCCGACGTGGTTCGAGCGGTTGGCGGATGYGGCGAAGCGCTGGTTCACCGAGGGCAACGTGCCGGTGAAGGTGGGCATGCTGGTGTTGTTTGCCGGTGTGGCAGCGTTCCTGAAGTACGCCTCGGACCAGGGCTTGTTGCGCGTGCCGATGTCGGTGCGCCTGAGTCTGGTGGCGCTGGTCGCCATCGCGGGTGTGGGTTTCGGTTGGATGCAGCGGGATAAGCGCCGTGCGTTTGCGTTGTCGTTGCAGGGTGGTGCGCTGGGTGTGTTGGTGATGACGGTGTTCGCCGCGTACCGGCTCTACGGATTGCTACCCGCTACCGCGACGTTTGCCTTGCTCATCGTCTTCGTCGCGGGCCTGGGCGTACTTGCCGTGTTGCAGGACGCACTGGCGCTCGCCGTGCTCGGCTTGATTGCGGGTTTCGCGGCACCGATCATCGCGTCGACGGGGCAGGGCAATCACGTCGCCCTGTTCACTTATTACGCCATTCTCAACCTGGGCATTCTCGGTATTGCCTGGAAGAAAGCGTGGCGCGTGCTCAACGTGCTCGGCTTCGTCGCGACCTTCGGTGTCGGGACGGCGTGGGGTGTGCTGAGTTATCGGCCGGCGCTTTTCGCCAGCACCGAGCCGTTCCTGATCCTGCACTTCCTCCTGTATCTCGCCGTGCCCTGGCTGCACGTGCTGCGTTCGCCGAAGCGCGGGCGCGCGATCCTCGATGGTTGCCTGATGTTCGGCAATCCCATCGCCAGCCTGCTGCTGCAAGGTGCCTTGCTCGATTGGGAACCGATGCCGCTGGCGCTCTCGGCGCTGGTCGCTGCGGTCGTCTATGTCGCCATCGCGTTCGCTATCCGCAAGCGAGAAGACATGGGCCTGCTGCGCGAAACATGGGCCGTGCTGGCGGTGGCCTTCGCGACGATTGCCGTGCCGCTTGCGCTCAGTGCCAGTGTGACCGCCAGCGTGTTCGCGCTGGAAGGTGCGGGCCTGATCTGGTTGGGTTTCCGTCAGGCGCGACGCCTGCCGCRCTGGTCCGGTGTATTCCTGCAACTGGCCGCCGGCATCGCCTGGGCCATCGCGGCGATTTTCACGCATCACTACAACGACCTGCCCATCCTCAATGCCGCCTTCATCGGCAGCCTGTTGCTGGTGATCGGTGCCGGTGTCGGTGTGTGGCAGTTCGACCGGCATGGCATGTCGCGGGGCGTGTCCGGCCTCGCACGTGTTGGCCTGCTGGTCTGGGCGGTGATCTGGTGGCTGGTCAGCTTCATCAACGAGATCGACACCTTCGTGATCGATCGGCCGCTGGCCTTTGGTTACTGGCTGGCCGTGCTTGCGGTCACCGCGTGGCTCCTCGCCGAAGCATGCAAGCGCGTGCGCAAGCTCGATCTCGGCGTGGTCCTCGCCTTCAGCGTGCCGTTGTTCCTCTTCGCAGGCATGGTGGTGGCGCTGACGGCCGCTGAGGAAAGCATCCAGCCGCTCGCCGGCTGGCCGCTGGCGGGCGTGGCGGTGATGCTGGTGACGGGCTGGTTCACCCTGCGTGCGCTCGCGGCGCATCGCGTTGCGGCGATTCTCGCGGCAACCCTCGGCTGGGTGCGCTGGCTTGCCATCGGCACTGCGGCCATCGTGCTCGCGTTCGACTTCGTGACGACGATGGGGCAGGGATGGAAAGTGCTTGCCGCCGCCATGCCGACCTTGCTTCTGGCGGCGCTGGTGCTGTGGCGTCCGCGTGTGGTCGCTGCGCCGCTGAACGTGTATGCCGAGGCGATTCGGAATGCGGTAGGTGCCTGTGCCGCGCTGGCCCTGTTCGTCGCCGGCCTCATCGCGCTCGGTACCGCCGGTGCCTCGAACCCGCTCGTCTTCATTCCCGTACTCAACCCGATCGACCTGCTGCTGGTCGCCGTGCTCCTGCTCACCGCGCGTGGCATCTCCGACGCCACCATGCCGGTGAGTGTGCGTCGTGTGCGCCCGGCCGTCCTCGCCGTGATGTTCTTCATCATTGCGACCAGCATGACGCTGCGCTCCGTGCATCATCTCGGCGGCGTGCCGTGGGATAACTCGATGCCGGATTCGAGCCTCGCCGAGCTGTCGCTCACCGTGGTCTGGAGCATCATCGGTGTCGTCGCCTGGGTGCTCGGTTCGAAGCGTGGGCAACGTCTGCTGTGGATGGCCGGTGCCGGCACCATGGCACTGGTGCTCGCTAAGTTGTTGCTCGTCGATCGCGGGCACCTCGGTAACCTGTTCGGCATCGCCTCGTTCATCGCCTATGGCCTGCTCTGCACGGTTATCGGCTACCTTGCGCCCGCGCCGCCGCGGCAACCCGCTGAACCCGCCTCGGAGTCTGAGCATGCGTCCTGACGTTCGCCCTGGTCTGCTGGCCCTCGCCCTGGTCGCGTCCAGCGCTCAGGCGACGACGCCCGTTATCGAACCCGCTCGCCATTACGCCGTCAGTTATCCGATCGCGACCGAGTCGGTTGCGCCGGCCTACGTGGTCGCCTTGCCACAGGACGCTTACAACTGGACCCGCCCGGATACGATGCTGACCGATGTGGTCGTCGTCGACGCGGACGGCATGCAGGTGCCTTCGGGACCGTATCAGCCGCTGCAATCCGTATCGCGCCGGGTCACGCTGACCTTGCCGTTGCTCGCGGTGCCGCCTGCCGAAGCCGATTCGCCGGGACCGCGTATCGAGCGCAGCACGAACGGCGACATCGTTATCCAGCCCGGCAATAGCACGGCGCCCGGCCCGGTGAAGGAGTGGCTGATCGATGCGCGCACGCCCATCAACCTCAGTCAGATCACCTTCCCGCCGACCCAGGTGAGCGACGGTGCGGACGTGCAGCTCGACAACGTCTCAATCGACGTGAGCGACGATCTGCAATCGTGGACGAGCCTGGTCCGGCAGGCCACGATCCTGTCGATGGGACGCAACGGCAACGCACCCGATGTCACCACGGTGAAGATCGAAGGCGCGACGGGTCGCTACTTCCGTGTGCGTATCGTCAGCGGCAGCGTGCACTGGGCGACGGCGGGCGACGCCACCGTCAACCTGGCCGGACGGGTGGAAGAAAAACTCGTCGTTGACGAAGCTCCGCGCCGGTGGCTGGATGTCGAGCCGACCCGGACGACGTCGAGCGGGCAGGGCGTCGACTACGACTACGCGTTACCGGCGGCACTGCCGATCAATGCGTTGCGCCTTAAGCGCGGCAGCGACGCGGTGGCGCGCGTGGATGCGATGTCCCTCGAAGGAACTCACCTGAGCGAATCGCTAGGCACGCTCGTCGTCACCTCCGGGCAGGGGGATGGCAGCACCACGCTCAACATCCCGGCGGGCCGCCGCGACGCCTTGCGCCTGCACTCGGCCACCCCGCTGCGCGAGCCACCACACCTCGCGCTGGGTTGGGTGCCGGATCGCTTCGTTTTCTTGCCTGAGGGGCCGCCGCCGCACCAGCTGTTCGTCGGCAGCCACATCGAGAGCCGTCCGCCCTGGCCCATCGCC
>NZ_JBFUJE010000337.1:0-4327 GCF_056401535.1 Luteibacter sp. P4_E6
GGACTGGCCGGGTTCGTACTGCGCGCGGAACTTGGCGATCAGCGGCAGGTTCATTCGTTCGGCGAGCGCTTCGGTCTCGGGCGTGCCATAGGCGATGCCGACGGGAAGCATGCCGGCGCTGCGAATGGCTTCGAGCAGGGCATCCACCATGCCGTCGTCGGGCAGTTTGGGCAGGTGCGAGAGGTCGAGCACGACCGCCGCACGGGCGAACATTTGCGGTGCCGCCCGCACGCGACGCTCCAGCTCTTCCACGAGGGCGGCAGCGTCCACGCGGCGAAGACGCACGCAGGCAATGCCGACCTGACCGAAACGGAGGTCGCAGGCGGCCTCGAGGGATTCGGCACGGGCGTTCATGCGTTCACCTTGTGACCATCGATCGGACGCTGGCGTTCGCTCAGCCAGGCCACGGAGGGCAGCCCGTCCTGCTCGATGTAGCGCTCACGAACGAAAGGAAAGCTCGGCAGCTCGCGCGCGAGCAGGCTCACCTTCGGACCGGTATCGCCCATCTTCTGCTGGCCCACTTCCTGGAAACCCATGGTGCCGTGGAACAGCACGGTCTGGTCGTTGCGCGGTTCGAGAAAAACTTCACAGGTCAAAAGCGGCACACGTACCTCGGCATAACTCTGCACATCGCAATAAAAGATTCGGCCCAGCCCATGGCCACGCGATTCGGACGCGATCACGATCCGATCGATGTACACGAAGCTTTCGTAATGGCCCTGGAACCAGCGGAAATTCGGACTGCTGTATTCGGCGTCCGGTCGCATGGCGATGAGGAAGCCGAGGATGCGGCCATCCTGTTCGGCGACGCGAAAATAATGCGCGATCTCGTACAGGTGACGCAGGCGGCTGCGGTCCGTGGCGAGGATACCGGTGCCTGCCTCGTTATTGAGTGCCAGCACGGCATCCAGGTCGTGCTCACGCACGTCGCGGATGGCAAGGGCCATTCGTTGCTCCGCTAAGGGTTCTGGAATGATGGTTTCGAAACGGGCGACCCCCGGGCCGCCGAATGCGCGGCATTATGGCACGCCGGCCACCCTAGCGGCGCGCTGTCGCGTATGTAAAACCGTTGTAAAGCCGACGCTTGCCGTTTGCCGGAGCGTGACTTCTATCAGGTGGTGCGGCGGGCGCGAAGCCCTATGATGCGGCCATGTCGAAGGTTCAGTTCAATAACGTCCGCCTCCTCAAGTACGCCACGTACTTTGTCTTCCTGTGCGTGGGCCTGCCGCTCTCCATGCAACGGGTGGGGGGCGGCCCCGGCACGATCGGCGATATGCCGTTGCTGGGCTGGACCGCGAGTTATCTGATTTTTGGCCTTGTGTACTGGCTGCTTACCCGGAATCTCGGACTTCGCGTAGACGGGTTCACGCRCATCGCCGTGCTCCTGATCCTCACCGGTACGGCGTTGGCGGTCGGCGTATTCAGTAAGAGTGGCGTCGCGGCGCTCCTGTTGATCATCGTGGCGACCGTGGTGCCCTGGCTGGTCACGCTGCCTATCGGCATTGCCTGGATGGTGCTGGCGCATCTGCTGTTGATCCCGGTCTTCCTTGAGATTCCGTTCACGCTGGTCGCTTCGACCATGCAGGCGTGTCTGTATTTCGGCTTCTCCGCCCTGGTTTTCATCGCCTCGATGGTGGCGAGCCAGCAGGCCGACGAGCGTGAAGAGCTGCGGCAACTGAACTCCGAGCTGCGTGCCACCCGCGCCCTGCTGGCCGAATCCACCCGTATCGCCGAGCGCATGCGCATCGCACGTGACCTGCACGACCTGGTCGGCCATCACCTTACCGCCCTGAGCCTCAATCTCGAGGTGGCCAGCCATCTCACCAACGACACGGCCCGGGAGCACGTTCTCAAGGCCCAGCGCACCGCCAAGCAACTGTTGGCCGATGTGCGCGAGGTGGTCAGCGAGCTGCGCCAGGACGACGCCATCGACCTGACCCAGGCCGTGCGTAGCCTGATCGAGGGCGTGCCGGGCCTGCAGGTGCAGTTGAGCGTGCCCCCGCGCTTCGGCGTCGAAGATCCTCGCCGGGCGCAGATGTTGTTGCGCTGCGTGCAGGAAATCCTGACCAACACGGTGCGCCACGCGCAGGCGAGACACTTGTGGCTGACCTTTCGTCACACCGGTCCTGACGAACTCTGTCTTGAAGCGCGCGACGACGGTCGTGGCGATGGCAGCGGCGCGGTCCGCCCGGGCAACGGCCTCAACGGCATGCGCGAGCGGCTGGCCGAGTTCGGCGGCACCGTCGATTTTCGAACCGGTACGGACGGCGGCTTTGCCCTGACCGCGCGCCTTCCCCTGGGCGAGGAGCCGACCCTGGCCCATGCGCCGGCGCGACCCGCGCTGGAGCGGGGGCTGGTCGACGATCCGGACCTTCCGCCCCGTGCCACAATTCCCTTTCCTTCCGAGGGTCATTCATGATCTCCGTCTGTCTCGTTGACGATCAGAACCTGGTTCGCCAGGGCATTCGCTCGCTGCTCGACCTCGCCGGGGACATCCGCGTGGTGGCTGAATGCGCCGATGGCGCCCAGGCGGTGCAGACCATTCCGCAGATCCGCCCGGATGTCGTCCTGCTGGACCTGCGCATGCCCAACATGAGTGGCCTGGACGTGCTGCAGACCCTCGGCGGCCGCAACGAACTGCCGCCGACCATCATCCTGACCACCTTCGACGACGATCAGCTCGTGCTGGCCGGGCTCAAGGCCGGCGCGCGCGGTTACCTGCTCAAGGACGTCTCGCTCGACCAATTGGTGGAAGCGGTGCGTACGGTGGCCGCGGGTGGGTCGCTGGTCGCCCCGATGGTGACCCAGCGACTCCTGGCCGGGGTGGGGCGCATCCAGAACCAGTTCTCCAGCCTCGAGCAGCCCGATCCCCTGACGGAGCGCGAAACCGAGATCCTGCGCCTGCTCTCGGGCGGCTACAGCAACAAGGAGATCGCCAATTCGCTGCGCGTGGCCGAAGGAACGGTGAAAAACCACGTCTCCAATATCCTGTCCAAGCTGGGTGTCCGGGACCGCACGCGCGCCGTCCTGAAGGCTCTGGAGCTGGGTATCGTCTGACCCGGCGCTGACCGGCGGCCCCCGCCGGGCCGCCGCGGCCGAAAACCGCCTTGTACCCGCTTGCGAAAAAGGGCAGGGCACCCAATGGCGTTCCCCGCCGCGAGCAAGTACCATCGGCTCTTTCGGCGCGGGCGAACCCCTGCCACGGGCCGATTCTTCAGGGGTGAGCGTACGGCGTCCATGGCTGTGCGTAGAGCCCGTTCGTAAGACGTTCGGAGAACCGTGGAATGACGCGTCTGTTAGAATTTATTGTCGCCCTCGTCATCGTCGCCGTACTCGGTGTCGTGGTCGGCGTTGCTATGCCCTCAACCGGACATGTTGAGCGCGAAATGCTGATTAGCAAGGATCTGCGTCAGGTTTACGACGTTTTCAGCAACTTCCGTCGCTTCCCCGACTACACCGTGCTGCGTTCCTTCGATTCGAAGGTCCAGTTCGAGCTGTCGGGTAAGGCGTACGGCCCGGGTGCAAAGATTTCCTGGAAGGCTTCCGACCCGAAGGTCGGTGATGGCGCCCTCGAAATTGCCTCTATCGATCCGGGCTTCGCCCAGATCTCCGATGCCGGCAAGGGCACCATTGTCTGGAACCTGGACAACGGCTGGCGCGGCAGCGACAAGAAGTTCACGATCACGCTGGAGCGCACCGGTCGTAGTCAGAAGCTGGTCAAGGTCAATTGGGCTTACGACGTCTCGTACGGCTTCAACCTGATCAACCGCTTCTCGAACCTCTACATCCACGGCGATCCGGACGCGCTGATCCAGTTCAGCCTGTCCAATCTGCAGAACCTGATGGCGTCGATTCCCAACATCGACTACAGCAAGATGGTTCCGTCGATCGTCGACCAGCCGGCCAAGCCGATCCTGTTCGTCTCCACCACCGCGCCGCGCACCCTCGACGATGTCGATACCGCGTCGGACAAGGCGATGGCCGAGATCCAGGCGACCGCCAAGAAGCTGGGCGTGAACATCACCAGCCCGCGTATCACGATCACCACGAACTGGGGCGATCAGAACTACACCTTCGACGTGGCCGCCGAGATCGACGCCACCACGCTGAAGATCAACGGCCAGGACGTCGAGATCACCGCCGCCCAGCGTCCGTCGCTGGATCCGGCCGAAGCTTCGACCTCCGCCGCTCCGGCCGCTGCCGACAACGCAGCTCCGGGCAGCAAGGACAAGCTGGGTCGCGTCATCGTCGACGGTAACGTCAAGGCCGTACTCGCCTTCGGTGGCAAGGCCCTGAAGGCCGATTGGGAAGGCACCGGTGCCGGCCT
>NZ_JBFUJE010000338.1:0-4317 GCF_056401535.1 Luteibacter sp. P4_E6
ACTTCGTTCTTTATGACCGCTCCCGACGCCCCGTCTGGAATACAGGCAGCAACGGGCCGAACCGGGCATTTACGATCAACGAGCTCGGGCAAGCCGTCGTGATTACACCTGGGCAGGTTCACTGGACTATGCCCGGCGCGCTGCTTCCGCTCTACCAGCGACTTCGTGTCAAGCCGGTCTTCATGAGTTCCGCAGACCGTAGCCCTGCCCCGGGAAGTTTTCCGCTGTACTGCTTTGAGAACTGGAAAGTGTGCGACGCAAAAACGCGCCATCGGCCTTGATCCAATCAGAAGAAGGGGCCCTTCCGGGCCCCTTCTTCGTACTACTTTCTGTGTCAGAACGCCTTACTTGATGACGCTCTTAACGGCATCGACGATCTTAGGCGTCGTAATACCGAAGTGCTCGTAGAGGTCGTCGATCTTGGCCGAAGCACCGAAGGTGGTCATACCGATCACCTTGCCGTCCAGGCCAACGTACTTGAACCAGAAGTCCACGCTGGCCGCTTCAACGGCGACGCGAGCGCGGCACCACGACGGCAGCACGCCTTCGCGGTATTCGACCGGCTGTGCGTCAAACTCTTCCGTGCAGGGCATGGAGACGACGCGAACCGGCACGCCCTGGTCACCCAGCGACTGCGCGGCTTCCACGGCGATACCGACTTCCGAGCCCGTGGCGATGATGATCGCCTTGAACTTCTCCGACGGTTCCCAGAGGACGTAACCGCCCTTCTCGATGTTCGCCAGCTGCTCGTCGGTGCGCGGATTGTGCTTGAGGTTCTGGCGCGAGAAGATCAGGCAGGAAGGGTTGCCCGCACGTTCGATCGCCATCTTCCAGGAAACCGCCGATTCAACCGCATCGGCCGGACGCCACACGCGATTGTTCGGGATCAGGCGAAGCGAACCCAGGTGCTCGACCGGCTGATGGGTCGGGCCGTCTTCGCCSASGCCGATCGAGTCGTGCGTGTACACGTGGATGGCGTGTGCCGGAATGAGGCACGACATGCGCACGGCATTGCGGGCGTAGTCGGAGAACACCAGGAAGGTCGCGTCGTACGGAATGAAGCCGCCGTGCAGCGCGATACCGTTGGAGATCGCCGTCATGCCGAACTCGCGCACGCCGAAGTGGATGTAGTTGCCTTCGGCACCACCGGTCGCGATGTTCTTCGAGCCCTTCCAGATGGTCAGGTTCGACGGGGCAAGATCCGCGGAGCCGCCGATGAGTTCCGTCAGCAGCGGGCCGTACGCGTCGAGCGACATCTGCGATGCCTTGCGCGAAGCGACGACCGGACCTTCGGTCTGCATCTTCTTGATGAAGGCGGCAGCGCCTTCCTTCCAGTTGGCCGGCAGCTCACCGGACAGGCGACGCTTGAGCTCGCTGGCAAGTTCCGGGAACGCCTTGGCGTAGGCGTCGAACTTGTCGTTCCAGGCCTTCTCGGCATCGGCACCGCTCTTCTTCGCGCTCCACGAGTCGTACATGGCCTGCGGGATTTCGAACGGACCGTATTCCCAGCCCAGCTGCTTGCGGGCAAGGGCGACTTCTTCCTTGCCCAGCGCGGCGCCGTGCGAGGATTCCTTGCCTTCCTTGTTCGGCGAACCGAAGCCGATGATCGTCTTGCAGATGATCAGCGAGGGCTTTTCGCTCTGCGAGGTAGCGGCGGAAAGCGCCTTCTTGATCGCTTCGGCATCGTGGCCGTCGACCGGCTTGTCGTCGTCGCCGACCACCACGTTCCAGCCGTAGGCGCGGAAGCGCTCGGCGGTGTTGTCGGTGAACCAGTCGTGCACTTCACCGTCGATGGAAATGCCGTTGTCGTCGTAGACGGCGACGAGCTTGCCGAGCTTGAGCGTGCCGGCCAGCGAGGACACTTCGTGCGAGATGCCTTCCATGAGGCAACCGTCACCCACGAACACGAAGGTGTGGTGGTCGACGATGTCGTGGCCCGGGCGGTTGAAGCGCGCGGCGAGAACTTCCTCGGCGATCGCGAAACCGACAGCATTGGCGAGGCCCTGGCCGAGYGGACCGGTGGTCGTTTCGATGCCGGGCGTGTGATGGAATTCCGGGTGGCCAGCGGTCTTCGAACCGAGCTGGCGGAAGCGCTTGAGCTCGCCGATCGGCAGGTCATAGCCGGTCAGGTGAAGCAGAGCGTACTGCAGCATCGAGCCATGACCGTTCGACAGCACGAAGCGATCGCGATTGGGCCAATGCGGGTTCGTCGGGTTGTGATGCAGGAAGTCGCCCCACAGAACCTCGGCGATATCGGCCATGCCCATCGGCATGCCCGGGTGGCCGGAATTGGCGGCTTCCACACCATCCATGGCCAGGGCGCGGATCGCATTTGCGCGTTCGCGACGTGTCGTCATCGGCGTTCTCCAGTTAGCAAGCGGCGGAAAAACCATGATTGTCGCGCATTGATCACATCTTGTCGTGGACGTTCATGCTRCAAACGCAAAGTTAACTCCCGCTTAATCTTTCCGTTCTGTTTTTCGAGTCGCTTCAGGTTCGAAGGACTCTAATCGACCACGGCGATCGATCTTCCCCCACCCCCACGGGTCGATTGCCGCCCCGACAATAAGAGGAACACCCCCATGAAAAAGGCAGCACTTGCCCTTGCAGTTTCTTGCGCTTCGTTTGCGGCCATTCCGGCCTTCGCCCAGGACAGCAACCCGGCTGTCAGCGGCAATTATCAGCCCAGCCAGGCCGTGGGTAGCGGTAACTGGTTCATCGGCGCCAACGTCGGTCGCACCAACGGTAGCGACACCGGTGGCTTCGGTAGCAATGTCAGCGGTTTCAATCCCCTGCACGGCGAACAGGGCCGTCGCACGGGCTACGGTCTTCTGGGCGGATACCGCTGGAAGGTCGGTCCCGATCTCGGCCTCGGCCTCGAGGCCGGTTACACGGATCTCGGCAATTACCGCGTAAAGAACGTGTTTGAGGCCGATCAGAACGTCGACCAGAAGAACACCAAGAACGCGCTGCGCGGCTGGATGCTCGGTGTCAACGGCAAGATCAACCTCGTCCCCGGCTGGTACCTCAGCGGCCACGGCGGTTACTTCCGCGCCAACGACAACAACAACAATTACAACAACAGCGTCGGCCAGGACCTCGGCTTCTCCAATGGCGGCCGCCCGAACCGCGGCAGCTGGTACGCCGGCGTCGGCACCGGTTGGGACGTCAACGAGCACTTCGGCGTCGGCCTGACCTATGACTACTTCCACGCGAATGCGGGCAAGGTCATGGACAACACCACGGGCGAGACCAGCGTGGGCCTCAAGCGCTCCACGGGCATCATTTCGCTCGCTGGCGAGTACCGCTTCTAAGGTTGGATGAATTGTTGTTCTGAAGTAATGAGCCACGGCGGAAACCCGCCGTGGCTTAATCTTCTCTTAATAGTGAACTTACGGGTATTGAATCTATTGCGGCGCCGCCGCATGTAGTACCCGGACACACGGCACCCCCGCTCGTGTGTTGTGGCGAGTCGGCATCCCCATGCCGCCCGCATCGAACGCATAAAGAATAAGCAGGAGTTTTCCCCATGAAAAAGACCCTCATCGCCCTTGGCCTCATGGCGGCCGGTATGGTTGCGGCCCCGGCTTTCGCGCAGGACGCCAATGGCGCCGGCTTCTTCGTCAACGGCAGTGCCGGCCGCGCGCAAGTGAACAAGGGCAATTACGACGGGCATGACGTCGCATACGACATCAACGGCGGTTATCGCTGGGCTGTGAGCCCGTCGCTCGCGCTGGGTGTCGAAGGCGGCTACAACGACCTGGGTAACATTCACGCCAAGCACCTTGTCACCGGTGGCAACGCCATCGATGGCCGCAAGTCGAGCCTGCATGGCTGGACCGCCGGCGTGAACGGTCGCTTCAACATCGATCCGAAGTGGTACATCAGCGGCCGTGCCGGCCTCTACGCCTGGAAGGGCGACGGTGTGAGCCACGACGACATCACGCGCGACAACTTCGACAAGACCAGCTGGTATGCCGGTGCGGGCGTGGGCTACAACCTCACGCAGAACTTCAGCCTCGGCGTGAACTACGACCATTACGACGCGAAGAAGCACGGTCTCAACCTGTCCACGAACGTGGCCTCGGTGAGCGCTGAATACCGCTTCTGAGTCACCGGGGGTCGTTAATCCCCCTGTTGGTGAAATAAAAAACCCGGCGCCGCGAGGCGCCGGGTTTTTTGTTGTCGCGGGGACATGCCACGAGACGCGCCGTGAGACGCGTCACGCGGCACGCGCCGATCAGCTGCGCTTCGTCCAGCGACCCAGCGCAGCGTCGCCATTTTCCTTGGCGCGCTCGTGGACAACCTTCTGCGCCT
>NZ_JBFUJE010000339.1:0-4306 GCF_056401535.1 Luteibacter sp. P4_E6
ACCTGGCGCTGTCCACCCAGGCTCGCGCCAAGGGCATCGCGCCGGATGAGCCGGGCTGGCCGGAATCGGGCTATCGCGGCGACTACATCGCCGAGGTCGCTCGTGCCTTCCTGGCCCGCGAGTCCGTGGAAGCCGACGGTGAAACCGTGACCGCCTCAGGCGACGCCGATAACCTCGACGACGTGCGCCACTTCGCGGTTGCCTCGCTGCGGCATGAGCAGGACCTGGACCTGAAGGCCTTCGGCGTCGGCTTCGACGTCTATTACCTCGAGTCCTCCCTCTACACCGAGGGCAAGGTGGACGACACCGTGCGCGAGTTGGTCGCCCACGGGCACACCTATGAAGAGGGCGGCGCCCTCTGGCTGCGTTCCACGGATTTTGGTGACGACAAGGACCGCGTCATGCGCAAGTCCGACGGCACCTACACCTACTTCCTCCCTGATGTCGCCTACCATCGGACCAAGTGGCAGCGCGGCTATGAGCGCGCCATCACCGAGCTGGGCTCCGACCATCACGGCTCACTGGCTCGCGTCAAAGCCGGTCTGCAGGCGCTGGATACGGGCATTCCGAAGAACTGGCCGGAATACGTGCTGCACCAGATGGTCACCGTGATGCGCGGCGGTGAGGAAGTGAAGATTTCCAAGCGCGCCGGATCCTACGTCACGCTGCGCGACCTCATCGACGAAGCCGGTCGCGACGCCACGCGTTACTTCCTGATCGCCCGCAAGGCCGATTCGCAGCTGGTGTTCGACATCGACCTGGCGCGTTCGCAAAGCAACGACAACCCGGTGTACTACATCCAGTACGCGCACGCCCGCGCCAGCCGCGTCTTCCGCGAGTTGGCCGATCGGGGGCTGTCCAGCGACCGTGGCAACGGCCTGGCGAAGCTGCCGCTGCTCGATACCGAGCACGAGCAAGCGCTGATGGTCGAGCTGTCACGCTACCCGGAAATGGTCGAGTCGGCTGCCGCCAACCTGGAACCGCATCTGATCGCGCAATACCTGCGTGAGCTTGCAGGCTCGCTCCACAGCTACTATCACGAGCACAAATGGATCGTCGACGACGCCGACCTGCGTGACGCCCGCCTTGCGCTGGTCGCGGCGACGCAACAGGTTTTGAAGAACGGTCTGGATCTGCTGGGCATTTCCGCCCCGGAGAGCATGTAAATGGCAACACGCAAGAAGGCAAAGGGTCGTCAGGCCGTCCGTAACAGCTCCAGCGGCATGCCCGGCTGGAGCTGGGCGCTGATTGGCATCCTCGCCGGCGCCCTGTTGATGGCTTTCGCGATGCGCGGCTCATGGATGCCCATGATGCGCCAGCACGACGGCCCTGAGCCGAACCCGCAGGCCACGGCGCAGAAGGGAAGCGATCCGGGCGTCGTCGAACAGACCGAGCCCGAGAAGCCGAAGAAGCCGTCGTACGACTTCTACTCCGTGCTTTCCGAGAAGGAAGTACGCATTCCGGATGCCGAGATCCGCGCACAGGCCAGCGCCGAAGCGCAGCAGAAGCAGCAGCAACAGCAGGCTGCCCAGCAGCAGGCAGCGGCCCAGAAGGCCGAGGTGGCGCAGCAGCAACAGGCTACTGCCGCCGCAGCCAACCTGCCGAAGGCGACGACACAGACGGTCACGGCCGTGCCTGCCCAACAGGCTCCCGCCGCTCCGGCCGCGAGCTCGGGCTACCTGCTTCAGGTCGGCGCGTTCCCGAGCGCCGCCGATGCGGAAGCACTGAAGGCCAAGCTGGCGCTGCAGGGCTTCGTCGCCAACGTGCAGGCGGTGAAGGTCGGCGCGCAGACCTATAACCGTGTTCGCCTGGGACCGTTCAAGTCGGCCACGGACCTGGAAAGCACCAAGCAGCACCTGCAGGCAGCAGGCATCAGTGCCATCGCATTGAAGGAAGGCAGCTGAGGTTTTCCTCGCCGCGTTGACACAAAAAACCCGCCGTCGCCGGCGGGTTTTTTCGTTTCAACGGCTGCCGGATGTCACTTCCCGCGCTTGAGACGAATCAACGCCGAGATGTCGTCATCACCATAACCCTGGGCCATCAATTCACCGAAGTCGGCGAGCGACTGCTCGATGATGGTGCGATCCGTGCCGGCCTCGGTGGCAATGCCACGAACGATGCCGAGGTCCTTGTGCAGCAGCGCCAGCTTGAAGCCCACCGAGAACTCGTTGCGCAGCATGGTGGCGCCGCGCTTGTCGAGGAACCAGTTGCCGGCTGCGCCCGCGGCGAGCGTCGGGATCAGGCGATCGGCTTCGAGACCCAGCGCCTCGCCAAGGGCGAGCCCCTCTGTCACGGCGTGGGCAATGCCTGCGACCAACACCTGGTTGACGGCCTTCGTCGCCTGGCCACTACCGACGGGGCCCATGTGCGTGACACGGGCACCATAGGCTTCGAGCACAGGGCGTGCGCGTTCGAGCACAGCCGCGTCGCCGCCGACCATCACGGAGAGCTTGCCGTTCTTCGCACCTTCCACACCGCCCGATACGGGGGCATCGAGGAAATCCGCACCGACGTCGGCGAGAATTCGCGCCGCCCGCTTGGCTGTCGCCGGAGCCACGGTGGAATGGTCGACGACGATGCTGCCTTTCTTCAGCGAGGGAGCGAGCGCCTGGACCACGCTGATCACGTCCGCGTCCGCACTGACGCACAGGGCAATGACATCGGCCGATGCGGCGATGCCGGCGAGGTCTGGCGCAGCGACGCCCAGTTCCTTCGCCAGTTCATCCGCGCGAGCCTGGGTGCGGTTGCCGACGGCGACGAGCAGGCCCTTGGTGTGGAGGTGGCCGGCCATGGGCGCGCCCATCGCGCCAAGTCCGATAAACGCTGCCTTGGTGCTCATGCTGTCGTCTCCGCGAGATAGGTATAGCCCGTCAGCCCCTTGTCGAGCGAGGCGTACAGTTCTTCGGCCTGCGCACCCACGATACCGGCGGCCGCGAGGCGGTCCACGTACGACTGGCGCAGCGCCTTGAGGTCATAGCCCACGTAGTCGAGCATCAGGTCTGTCGTGTCACCACGGCGGATGTGGGCGAACTCGTAGCCGCTGGCCGTGGCGCGGACATTGACCGCGTCGGTGTCGCCGAACAGGTTGTGGATGTCGCCAAGGGTCTCCTGGTACGCGCCGACCATGAAGATGCCCAGGCGATAGGACTCGCGCTCGTTCAGTGCGTGCAGCGGCAGGCTCACGTCGACGCCTTCGGCATCCACGTAGTGATCGATGCGTCCGTCCGAATCGCAGGTGAGGTCGGCGATGACGCCGCGTCGCGTCGGCTCTTCATCCAGGCGCGAAATGGGAACGATCGGGAAGATCTGATCGATCGCCCAGATGTCCGGCACGGACTCGAACACGGAGAAGTTGACGAAGTACTTGTCGACCAGCTTCTCGTCGAGGTCATCCAGCGCCTGGCGATGGGCGCGCTCCGCGGGCAGCAGGCGCGGACGCACGGCGTTGGCGATGGCGTAGAACAGTTCGTCGAGGGTGGCGCGATCGCGCAGGTCGAGCTGACCGAGCGCGTACAGCGAAAGACCTTCGGCCAGGTGATGTTGCGCCTCGTGGAACAGCTCGAGCGGCGGTCGGGTGTCCAGTTCGGCATGCGTTTCGCGCAGGTGGCGAAGCACGCTGGGCTCGCCCGCGCGACCGGCAGGGACGGCGCCCTGCGGCACCGGCTCCACCTCGCTCACGTTGACGATCATCACCGCATGATGCGCGGTCATCGCGCGGCCCGACTCGGTGAAGATGATCGGCGCCTTCATGCCGTGCTCGGCGACGGCCTCGGCCAGCGGCTGGACGATGCTGGCCGCGTACTGGCCCAGGCTGTAGTTGATCGAGTTATAGCTGCGCGAGCGGGTGCCTTCGTAATCGACGCCCAGGCCGCCGCCCACATCGACCACGTCGATCGGCACGCCCAGGCGGTGCAGCTCGACGAAATAACGAACGGCCTCGCGCATACCGGCGGCGATGTCACGCACGTTGGAGATCTGCGAGCCCATGTGGAAATGCTGCAGCTTCAGCGTGTGCTTGAGGCCTGCGGCATCCAGACGCTCGATAAGCTCGAGGATCTGGCCCGGGCTGAGGCCGAACTTGCCCTTGTCGCCACCGGTGTTCTGCCACTTGCCGGCACCGATCGAGGCCAGGCGCACGCGGACGCCGAGCAGTGGCTCGACGTCGAGCGCCTTGGCTTCGGCGAAGACGTGGTCGAGCTCGGACAGCTTCTCGATGACGATGTGGACGCGCAAACCGAGCTTGAGACCGATGAGGGCAAGACGGACGTACTCGCGATCCTTGTAGCCATTGCAGACAACCATGCTG
>NZ_JBFUJE010000340.1:0-4290 GCF_056401535.1 Luteibacter sp. P4_E6
GGGCGACGGCGAGGGCGAGAACAAGGCAGGTACGAGCGAGCATGGGATCCCCGGATTGAGTGCGAACCAGAGGAAAAGTAGCAGAGCCGGTTGTGATGCGCTTGGGTTGACCCCCATGATGTGTCATTCGTCATCGGAAGGCAGGCATGGATCCCTCCGTACTCGATAACCCGCTGTGGTACTCGCTGACCGGTGAGCACGCAGCGCTGGCCCGGCGATCGGGCGATGCGCTCTGGTATGGCGATGCCTATGCACCCTTCGTGGCGGTGGCGAGCCCGGCTGCGCATGTGGCTGACGATCCGCGGCTGGTGGGCCGGCGTTACTTCCTTGGCGTGGCGCCAGCGGTCCTTCCGGAGCGCTGGATGCCCGCACCGGTCGATGCCGGGCACGCGGTCCCCGATACCCTCCAGCTCGTGCGTCCGCTGGATGCTCCCGACCTGGAGACGGAGGAGACCGTGTCCGTGCTCGGCAACGAGCACCGCGAACGCATGCGTGCACTGACCTCGTTGGTCTACCCGGAATTCTTCCGCGAGCACTCGGCGGCACTGGGTACCTATGTGGGCGTGCTGCAGGAGAGCCGGCTCATCGCGATGGCCGGCGAGCGGATGGCGGTCCCGGGTGCCCGCGAAATCAGCGCCGTGTGCACGCATCCGGAGTTCGCCGGACGTGGCCTGGCACGAGCCCTCCTGGTGGCATTAGTGAACCGGCATCGCGCGCAGGGACTGGTTTCCTTCCTGCACGTTTCCGCAGGCAACGAAGGTGCCACGCGGCTCTACGAGAAGCTGGGGTTCGTCCACCGCGCGACGCTGACGCTTACCGCGGTGGACATCGCCAAGTCGCATTGACCGTCGATCACGCGTCGACGCCCAGCAAGGCCTTCGGTTCAAGATACGCCTCGAGACCGAAGCTGCCATATTCGCGCCCCAGTCCGGACTGCTTGAAGCCACCGAACGGCGCCTTCGGCTCGTGCGCAATCGTGTTGACCAGCACGCGGCCGGCATCGATGCGCGAGGCAACGCGGCGTGCGCGGGCTGCATCCGAGGACAGCACATAGGCCTGCAGTCCGTACGGCGTATCGTTGGCGATCGCGATGGCGTCCTCCTCGTCGTCGTACGCAATGATCGACAGCACCGGTCCGAAGATTTCCTCACGCGCGATGACCATGTCGTTGCGCACGTCGGTGAAGACGGTGGGACGGACCAGCCAGCCACGTGAATGGCCRTCCGGACGGCCTTCACCGCCGGCGATCAGGCGTGCGCCTTCCGCGATGCCCTTGCCGATGTAACCCTGGACGCGCTCCCACTGCTTGAGGCTGACCATGGGGCCGACGTCCGTGGCGTGGTCGGCGGGGTCGCCCGAAACGACGGCATTCGCGGCTGCGGCCATGCGTGCTTCGAAGTCCGCAAGGCGCGTGCGCGGCACGAGCAGGCGCGTCCCGGCAATGCAGGCCTGGCCGCTGTTCGCGAAACCGGCCATGACGGCAAGCGGTACCGCAGCATCGAAGTCGGCGTCGTCGAGGATGACCACGGGGGACTTGCCACCGAGCTCCAGGGTGACGCGCTTGAGCGTATCGGCGGCCGCGCGGACGATGCCCTTGCCGACAGCGGTCGAGCCGGTGAACGAGAYCTTGKCGATGTCCGGGCTGCCGACGATGGCCGCGCCGACCACGTCACCACGACCGGTAATGATGTTGAATACCCCGGCCGGTGCGCCCGCCGCGTGCAGTGCCTCGGTGACGACACGCGTCTGCAGGGCGCTCATCTCGCTCGGCTTGATCACCGCGGTGCAGCCGGCGGCGATGGCCGTGGCGAGCTTGCCGCAGATAAAGCCGGCATCGCTGTTCCAAGGCGTGATGAGGCCGACCACGCCGACTGGCTGCATGACCACGGTGGCCGTGCCCATGCGGCGCTCGAAGGCGAAGTGCTCGAGCGTCTCGATGGCGTCGAGGAACACGCTCGACGCGTGCCCGACCATCCAGCGGCCGCGATTGACCGGCGCACCGTACTCCTCGAGCACGGCGGCGAAGAGGTCGTCGCCACGTGCCTCGACAGCCGCATGCATGCGGCGGAGCAGGGCGATGCGCTCGGCAACCGTGGTGCGGGAGAAAGCCGGAAGGGCGCGCTTGGCGGCAGCGATGGCGCGGTGGGCGTCTTCCTGGTCAGCGAGGCGGACGGTGCCGATGACTTCTTCGGTGGCGGGGTTGAACAGCTCGAAGCGCTCTTCGCCGTGCGGTGTAACGAACGCGCCGTCGATGTAAATCTGGTCGATCGTGTGCATGGGATTCTCGGGAAGGGGAGGGGGTTCGATGGAAAGGATGGGCGCAAAGGATTAGCCTGATAAGCCGGACAAATCCGGATGGGCCATGAAGGTGGAGCGGACAATGCGTTCAGGACTGACGGAATTCGAGGCGGTGCTGGCGGTGGCCCGGCTGGGAAGCTTCCGCGCCGCGGCGGCCGAGATGGAGATGTCGACGTCGGCACTCAGCCAGTCGGTGGCCTCCCTCGAAGCTCGATTGGGAGCGCGGCTATTCCATCGGACGACACGCAGCGTCCGCCTTACCGACGCTGGCGAACGGTTCGTGGCAGATCTCGCTCCGGCCGTCGCGGGCATCCGCGACGCCATCGACCGCGCGGGCGAAGAGGCGGCGACACCCAGCGGTACCTTGCGCCTCAACTCCTCCACCGGCGCCGCACGTTGGCTGATGCTGCCGTTCCTCATCCCCTATCTGCAGCGCTATCCGCACGTCCATCTCGATCTGGTCACCGAAGAACGCATGATCGACATCGTTCGAGAGGGCTTCGACGCCGGCTTCCGTACCGTCGACACGGTGCCCGGCGACATGATCGCCGTGCCGCTGGGGCCGCCTATCCGTTTTGCCGTGGTGGGCTCACCTGCCTACTTCGCGGCGCACGGCCGGCCGCAGACACCTGTCGATCTGGCAAAGCATCGCTGCATCCGAGCCCGCATGCCTGCCGGGCATATCTACCACTGGGAGTTCGAACGCCACGGCGAGGCGGTCAGCATCGACGTGGAGGGGCAGGTGACGCTGGGCCAGCCCGACCTCATGCTGGAAGCCGCCCGCGCCGGCCTGGGGCTGACCTACCTGACAGAGTTCAACGTGTCGGAGGATCTTGCGGCCGGCACGCTGGAGCGCGTCCTGGAGGACTGGACCCCTCCCTTCGACCGGCTATGCCTGTATTACCCGGGCCGACGCCACGTGCCGGCCACGTTGCGTGCGCTGATCGACCTCATCAGGGAGCGTGACTGAGCGCATGGGCCAAGCGTCATGGCAAACCTTTGCGAAGCGGGCGGCATCCTATCCGCAAGATTCCACGTCCCGGATGACCCATGCATCGCCGCTTCGCCCTGTTCGCCACGCTCTGCCTCGCTGCTTGGTCGGTCCACGCCGAGGTAACGATCGACGGCCACATCGACCCGACGGAATGGGCGGGCGCGCAACACATCACCGACTTTCGCGACACCCAGCCCAAGACCGGTATGCCTGGCAGCCAGCCGACCGAGGCCTGGGTGCTGTCCACACCGAAAGGCCTCGCCGTGGCCATCCGCGTCACGCAGTCCGCCGATGTTCCACGCTCGAAGCAGCAAACGCGCCGCGACGAGGATGCCCTCGTCGACCGCATCAACGTCATGGTCGACTTCGACGGCGATGGCCGCGTCGGCTACGACTTCGAAGTGCGCTCGCAGGGCGGTGTCGCGGACGAGGTCATCACCAACGAATCCGACTTCAGTTACGACTGGGACGGTCGCTGGGACCACGCGGTCAGCGAAGACGCGGAAGGCTATTCGGTGGAAATCCTGATCCCCTGGTACATCGCGCCGATGCGCCGCGCCGAGGGCGACAACCGCCACATCGGCCTCTATATCGACCGGGTCATTGCTGCGACGGGTGAGCGCATGGCATGGCCGGCGATCAGCTTCGACCAGGGCCGCTTTCTTTCCAGCTTCCAGAAAGTCTCGTTGCCGTCCTACTCGCAATCGCTTTTCGCGGTGACGCCTTACCTGGTCGGACGGGTGGACCGTGGCCACGGCGGCGCATCCTTCCAGGAAGGTGCGGACATCGTGTGGAAACCGAACGGACAGACGCAGCTGACGGCCACGATCAATCCCGATTTCGGTCAGGTGGAGAGTGACGACCTCGTCGTGAACTTCTCGCCGGAAGAAACCTTCTTCACCGACAAGCGCCCGTTCTTTACCGAGAACCAGGGTATTTTCGACTTCAGCCTGCTCGACGATTACTCGCAGCTGGTCTATACGCGGCGTGTCGGTGGC
>NZ_JBFUJE010000341.1:0-4256 GCF_056401535.1 Luteibacter sp. P4_E6
CCGCCAGGAGCATCAGCTCGATCGCCATGAGCAGCACGATCACGTTCTTGCGGTTGATGAAGAGTCCGGCGACCGCGATACAGAAGAGGATCGCGCCGAGGACGATGTAATGGGAAAGCGTGATCACTTGGCGTTCTCCTGCGTCGGGTCGACGACCGGCGCCGGGGCCGGGCTGACGGAAGCCATCTGTTCGCTGGCAACCTTGATCACGCGAACGCGGTCGGTGGCCTGGACCACGACCTGCTGGGCCGCAGACTGGTGACGAACACCGACGCGCTGGCGCAGGGTCAGGGCGACGGCGGCGACGATACCCACGGTGAGGATCAGGGCGGCGATCTCGAACGGCAGCAGGAAGTCGGTGTACAGGGCCTGGCCCAGCCACGCGACGTTCGAGTTACCGGCCGGGTTCGGACCGAGCGTGTGGGCGTGCATGGCTTTCACGCCGATCATCGCTAGCATTTCGACCAGCATGACCACCGCGACGACGATGCCCACTGGCAGGTAGCGAATGAAGCCCTCGCGGACGACCTCCTGCTTGATGTCCAGCATCATGACCACGAACAGGAACAGCACCATCACCGCGCCGACGTAGACGACTACCAGCGCAACGGCCAGGAACTCCGCTTCGGCCAACAGCCATACGCAGGCCATGCTGAAGAAGGTCAGCACCAGCGAGAGCACGGCGTGGACCGAGTTCTTCACGGTGATCACCATCAGCGCACCGATAACGGCCACCGCGGCGAAGAGGTAGAAACAGATGAGTTGAAGCAGATCGGTATTCATCGAGTTCTCCGGGCGCTCAGCGGTAAGCCGCGTCTTGCGCGCGGGCGGCAGCGATGTCCTGCTCGAACCGGTCACCAATGGCCAGCAACTGGGCCTTGGTTACTACGTTCTCGCCGCGATTTTCGAAGTGGTACTCGTGCACGTGCGTCTCGACGATCGAATCCACCGGGCAGCTCTCTTCGCAGAAGCCGCAGAAGATGCACTTGAACAGGTCGATGTCGTAGCGCGTGGTGCGGCGCTGGCCATCTTCCGGACGCGGTGCCGAGTCGATCGTGATCGCCAGCGCCGGGCACACCGCCTCGCACAGCTTGCAGGCGATGCAGCGCTCTTCACCGTTGGCGTAACGGCGCAGGGCGTGCAGGCCACGGAAGCGGTTCGACTTGGGAATGTGCTCGAACGGATAGCGAACGGTGTATTTCGGGCTGAACATGTAGCGCATGGTCAGGCCCATGCCCTTGAACAGCTCGATGAGCAGCAGGCTTTTGAGATAGTGGGTTACGCGGGTCATGGCTTTCAGGCTCCCGTGCCGAGGTGGACCCAGCCGAAATACTTCATGCAGCCGGCGACGAGGACCCAGACGATGGTGATGGGGATGAAGACCTTCCAGCCGAGACGCATGATCTGGTCATAGCGGTAGCGCGGGAAGCTCGCGCGGAACCACAGGAACAGGAAGGCGAAGAAGAAGGCCTTGATGAAGAGCCAATGGAAACCGCCGTGGCCGATCAGGCCCCAGCTTTCCGGGAACGGTGAGAGCCAGCCGCCCATGAAGAAGATCGAGGTCAGGAAGCTGACCAGGATCATGTTGGCGTATTCGGCCAGGAAGAACAGCGCGAACGGCGAGCCGGAGTATTCGACGTGGAAGCCCGCGACGATTTCGGATTCGCCTTCCGCCACGTCGAACGGTGCGCGGTTGGTTTCCGCCACGCCCGAGACGAAGTAGATGACGAACACCGGCAGCAGCGGCAGCCAGTACCAGGTGAAGAAGTTACCCGACTGCGCGTGGACGATGGCCGAGAGGTTCAGGCTACCGGTCAGCACCAGCACGCAGACGATGGACATACCCATCGACAGTTCGTACGAGATCACCTGCGCCGCGGCACGCATCGCACCGAGCATCGCGTAGCGCGAGTTCGATGCCCAGCCGGCGAGGATGATGCCGTACACACCCATCGAGGTCATGGCCAGCAGGTAGAGCACGCCGGCGTTGACGTTGGCGAGAACCACTTCCGGACCGAACGGCACCACGGCCCACGCGGCGAGCGCGGGGACCAGGGCGAGCATCGGCGCGAGAAAGTAGAGCGCGCGGTTGGCGTTGGTGGGAAGGACGACTTCCTTCAGGAGCAGCTTGACGACGTCGGCGAAGGCCTGGAGCAAGCCGGCGGGACCGACCTTGTTCGGCCCCATGCGGACGTGCATCCAGCCGAGCACCTTGCGCTCCCACCAGACGTACAGCGCGACGCCAATGACCAGCGGCAGCACGATCGCCAGGATGTAGAGCACCGGCATCAAGACGTGATCGAAGAGTTGAGCGCCCATGGTTACGCCTTGCTCACGGTGATGGCCGCGCCGTACGGAGGCAGCATGGCGGTTTCGGAGTGCGCGGCTTCGATCCACGCGGCACCATCAGGCACCGAGGCATCGATAACCACCGGAAGGACGGCATCGCCGATGCGCGCGTTGGCGCCATCGATAAGACCGAGCTTGCCGGCGGCGTCCGCGTTGATGCGGATGGCAGCGGCACGGTTCAGCGGGTGCGAAGCCAGGGCGCCGGCACGACGGACCACCGCGTCGACGCGGTAGATCGGCGTGGTGGCCAGACGCGAGAAGCTCACGCCCGAGGCACGCGTCGCAAGCGAGGGACGAACCTCCGACGCGCGCTCGGTCAGGCCCGCGCGCAGACCGACGAGATCGTCGAACTCGAAACCGGCAACACCGAGCATGCCACCCAGCGCACGCAACACCTTCCAGCCCGGASGCGCATCGCCCGGTGCCTTGGCACCCGGCAGCACGGTCTGTGCGGTGCCTTCGACATTGACTAGGGTCGCGTCGATCTCCGGCGTCAGGCCGATCGGCAGGATCACATCGGCGGAGTCCTTCAGCGCATCGCTGGCGAAGGCGGCGAAAGCGACCACGGTCTGCGCCGAATGCATCGCCTGCAGGGCAAGCGTGCCATCGGCGAAGTCGTGCGGCGGCTCGACGTTGTAGAGCACGTAGCCCTTGCGGGCCTGGGTCAGCATGCCGCGCGCATCGAGACCGCCCGCCGTCGGCAGGACGCCGACCGACGCCAGGCCCAGCGCGTTGGCACCGACCGGGATCTCATTGAACGAGGCGCCGGCAGCCTGCGCGATGAAGCGCGCGATGGCTCGCAGCCACGAGGCTTCCGGATGCGTCACCGCGGCGTGGCCGAGGATAACGACGGCGTTGTCGCCGAGCGCCTTGAAGGCGGCGCGGTGGGCGTCGGTCGTGTCCACGCCATTAAGAGCGGAGGCAATCGATTCCGGCACCGTGGCACCGTTCTCGCTGGCGGCCTTGGCCAGGATCAGCAGTTCGGCGACCAGCGCGTGCGGCGCGGCGACGGACTCGCCGGCCAGCGGGTAGTTGAAGTTGAAGTGGGCCGGGTTGACCGCGTAGACGCTGGCACCCTTCTTCACCGCCTGACGGATGCGGTGGTTGAGGAGCGGCACTTCGTTACGCAGGTCGGAACCGACCAGCAGCGCCGCCTTCACCTTGTCGAACGAGGCGATCGGCGAGGCGAAGGCCTTCGCGAACGCGTTGTCGGCAAAGTCGAGCTGACGCAGGCGATGGTCGACATGGGCGCTACCCAGGCCACGGGCGAGACGGACGAGCAGTTCGCCCTCCTCGTTCGACGTGGCCGGATTCACCAGCACGCCGAGATCCGAACCCGGAACGCTCTTGAGCGCTTCCTTCGCAACCGCGAGCGCGTCATCCCAGGTCGTTGCCGACCACTGGCCGTTGCGCTTGACCATCGGGGACTTCACGCGATCCGCGGCGTACAGGCCCTGGTGGCTGTAACGGTCGCGATCGGACAACCAGCATTCGTTGATCGTCTCGTTGTCGCGCGGCACGTTGCGCAGCACTTCACCGCGGCGCGTGTGCATCCACAGGTTCGAACCCAGCGCGTCGTGGTAACCGACGGACGGGCGTGCCACCAGCTCCCAGGCGCGGGCCTGGAACTGGAACGGCTTGTTGGTCAGCGCGCCGACCGGGCAAACGTCGATGATGTTGCCCGACAGTTCACTCTCGATGGTCTTGCCGATGTAGGTACCGATCTCCAGGTTCTCGCCACGGCTCATGCCGCCGAGTTCGTACGTGCCGGCGATCTCGCTGGTGAAGCGAACGCAGCGCGTGCACTGGATGCAGCGGGTCATCTCGGTCGCGATAAGCGGCCCGAGGTTCTCGTCGGAAACGGTGCGCTTGCGCTCGTTGTAGCGCGACACCGAGCGGCCATAGCC
>NZ_JBFUJE010000342.1:0-4250 GCF_056401535.1 Luteibacter sp. P4_E6
AGTCATGAGATGCGGACGCCCTTGAGCACGGTGATCCACTCGGCCTCCCTGATCGACACCGCGGTGATGAGCGACGACCAGCGCCGCCTTGTCGCCTTGTTGTCGACCAACGCCAATGCCCTCTTGCATCGCGTCAATGCGGTGCTCGACGTGGCCTCGTTCGCCGGTGGCAGTTTCACGCTACGCCACCAGGCGTTCGCCTTCGACGAAGTACTGGCGACGGTGGGCGCGGTTTGCCGCCCCCTTGCCGCGGAGAAGCGCATTGCTTTCAGCCTCGCCCGCGACGCGTCGGTGGAGGGTGTCTTCAATGGCGATCCGGGGCGCATCGAGCAGGTGCTCTCCAACCTGGCGTCCAACGCCCTGAAGTTCACGCCGCCGGGTGGTTCGGTGAACGTGCACGTGGATCTCCATGAGGGCGTCGGTGGCCGCGACCCTACGATCACCTGCAGTGTTTCGGACACGGGCATCGGCATCGCCGATGCCGACAAGCAACGCATCTTCGACCCGTTTCATCAGCTCAGCGCCGGCGAGAGCAGGCGGCAGGAGGGCGTTGGCCTGGGGCTGTATATCGTGCGCAATGTCTCCGAGCAGATGCAGGGTGGCCTCGACGTCACCGACAACCCGATGGGAGGGGCAGTCTTTACCTGGCGCTTCCCGCTGCCGCGTGCCGCCGCGGGCGCGCGCAGCGTGGCGGACACCCCGCTGGTCGAGCTGCTCGACGAGCACCGTGCGCGCGTGGAATCGCAACGCTGCCTGGTGGTGGATGACAACGCGGCCAATCGTGAGATCGTCGGGCGCATCCTCGAGCGCGCGGGGCACCGGGCGGTCTTCAGTGCGAACGGCGACGAGGCGTTGGCGTGCCTGCGTGCTGACGGTTTCGACCTGATCTTCATGGACCTGCACATGCCCGGGAGTTCCGGCTGGGACGTGCTCGGCCGCATCGACGTGATCCGGCGCACCGCAAGCGTGCCGCCCATCGTCATGCTCAGCGCCGATTCCAGCCACGACGCGGTGCGCATCGCCTTCAAGGCTGGCGCACGGGCTTACTTGACCAAGCCGATTGCCGCGCAGCGCCTCCTCGACGTGATCGAGTCCATCGCGGCCGAGCGGCGCATGGAAGAAACCGCGCGCGGTTGGCAACAGCCGCTGCTGGACGAGCCGACGGAGCGTGGTGCGGTGGCTACGCCGCTGAATGAGATGCGCGCGCTTACCAGCGTCGAGGAATACATCGGCTTCATCGACCTGTGTTCGCAAGCGGCGGAGACCCATCTCGACACCTTGCGCAACGCGGTGCTCTCGCGTGATATCGCCACGGCCGCGGAGTGCATCCATGCCCTGCGCAACGTGTTGGGCAACCTCGGCGTACCCGGCGCATCGAGGGTCTGCGACGATCTCTCCGTGCTGATCGATGCCGGTGGCGACATGCGCGCCGCCGTGGTCGAGCTGGATGCCCTCGGTCGTTCGGTGCATCGTTTTATCGATGCCCAACGCCAGGGTGCACGCACCGCCGCGGACGCCGGCGCGTGACCGAACTCGACGGCCTGGCTCGCGAGGTCGGGCAGGGCGAGTTGGCGGCGATGGCGATCAAACCCGATAACGAGGCACGCATCGTTTTTCATGGCGAAGCGCCGCATGGTCGGCGTCCACTCGCCGTCGTCTACCTACACGGATTCACGGCGAGCCAGGGCGAAGGGGCGCCGGCCCACCGTGAGATCGCCCAAGCCGTGGGCGCTCACCTCTACCTCGCCCGCCTGCGCGATCACGGCAGCGATGCGCCGGACGCCATGGCCGGTGCGTCGCCGGAGCGCTGGCGTGCCGACGTCCGGCATGCGCTGGACATCGGTCTCCAGCTGGGCGAGCGCGTACTTCTCGTCGGTACGTCCATGGGCGGCTCGCTGGCACTAGACCTGGCAGCGAGCCGGCCAGATGTCGTGGCGGGTGTTGTTGCCTGGTCGCCCGGCATTCGTGTCCACGATCCCGCGCAACTGCGTGCCGCAGTGACGCTTCAGGGATCCGTGGCACCCCCCGGGGAGCGCACCCCTTTTCAGCGGCGCTACTGGTCGTCGATGGTGCATACCGACGGCTACCGGGCCATCGCCCGTCTGTTTATCGAGCGCATGCGACCGGAAGTCCTGCAGGACGTCGTCTGCCCCGTCTTCTTCGGCATGTGGGATGGCGGCGAGGGGGATCGCGACACGCTTAACTCGGTGAGCGCCATGCGGCTTGCGTTTGGCTGGCTGGGTACGCCGGCGTCACAACGTCGGACGGTGGCTTACGATCATGCAGCGCATGTGCTTGCGTCACCCGAACGCTCGCCGGCGGCGGCGCGTGTCCTCGCCGATTCGCTGGCCTTCCTGCGCGACGTCGGTCTAACGCAGTGAAGCTGCCACGCGTTATCGTTGGCCCTTGAAGGGCGTGGGGGTGAACGGGTGCGCTTGGCTCGCGGGGTGGCTGTGTGGTTATGGCTGGTCGTCGGCTGGAGCCTCGCCGTGCCCGGTGTTCGCGCAGCCGACAGTCGCGATCGCGCGATCGACCAGTTCTATCACACGGCCTGGACCGTCCGCGAAGGCGCGCCTGGCCAGGTCACGGCGCTGGCGCAGACCAGCGATGGCTATCTCTGGCTGGGCACCCAGACGGGTCTCTACCGCTTCGACGGTGTGACCTTCGAGCGTTACCGGCCGCGCGAAGGCGGCGACTTCCTTGCCTCYACCGTCGCGTCCCTTTACGCGCCACCCTCCGGTGGGCTGTGGGTCGGGTTTCGCTATGGCGTGGCCAGTTTCATCGAAGGCGACCGCGCGACCCACTACGCCGCGTCCTCAGGATTGCCCACGGCCACCATCTACGCTATCGGCGGCACGCCGGACGGGCGCATCTGGGCAGCGACATTCAATGGCCTTGCGCGTCTCGACGGGCAACACTGGTCCCTCGTCGGCGCGTCGATGGGTTTACCCGGTAATCGTGCGCGCAACCTGTCGGTCGACCGCGAAGGACGCCTCTGGGTCGCCACCGACCAGGCGCTCGCCTGGCTGCCCCGGGGCGGCACGCGTTTCGAGCTGGCGACGCGTTCGGTCGGTCGGATCAATCGCATCGCTGAAGCGCCGGACGGCTCGATCTGGGTCGCGGAGGCCGATGGCGGCGTGCGACCGGCCTGGGTCAGCGCGTCCTTGCCGGAAGACCATGGCCCGAGCCTTAATCTCTCATCGGCGGGCCTGTTGTTCGATCGCGATGGCGCCCTGTGGATGCCCACGCTCGGCGACGGCATTCGTCGCGTGCCGCGTGTGGTCGACCTGCCGCGCGAACAGATCGAGGCAAGCGGCACGGCGGCACAGCGGTTCGTCGAGCGCGACGGGCTCAGCTCCGACTACCTCACGGCGGTCATCCAGGATCGTGAGGGCAACATCTGGGTCGGCGGCAGTCGAGGGCTCGACCGTTTTCGCGTCAGCCGTCTTCTTCCCGCGCCGCTGTCGCCGGGAGCGACGGACTTCGCACTGGTGGCCGCGCAAGGCCACGGTGTCTGGGTCGGCACGAAGAATCGCCCGTTGACGCGTGTAGACGCCACCAGAGTGGATCCGGGCGATTTTCCCGAAGCGATTACGGCGGCATCGCGCGATCGCGAAGGGACCTGGCTGGGCGGGCCGCAAGGGGTGTGGCGCCTGAAGGACGGCGTTCCCGACCGATTCGCACCGCTGCCCGCCGAGGATTACACCGGTGTGCAGGCCATCGTGGGTGACGGCAAGGGTGGTGCGTGGCTGTCGATCAACCGGCCGGGCATCTATCACTTCACCGAGGGCAAATGGGTGCACGACCCGATGCCGACCATCGCCAACGATCCGGCTCCGCTGGTCCTCATGAACGATTCGCACGGGCGCCTGTGGATGGCCTTCGCCCGCAACACCGTCGTCATTCGCGAATCGGGGCACGATACGGTGCTGGGGCCATCGGATGGCCTGGCCGTCGGCAACGTCACGGCCCTGCTCGAGGATCGCGACGCGGTGTGGTTGGGCGGCGAACTCGGTATCGGCGTGGTCGTCGGCAGGCAGGCACGAACGGTGTCCACGCTGGGAGAACCGTTGCGCGGCGTCTCGGGTCTGGTTCGCGATGCGCGTGGCGATTTCTGGGCGAACACTGCCCAGGGTGTGGCGCGCATCGCCGCCGCTCACATGGCGCGCGCGTTGCAGGATCCGTCGTACCGTCCGCCGGTCAGCCTGTTCGATTCGCTGGACGGCCTTCCCGGCACGCCGGCCCAGTTC
>NZ_JBFUJE010000343.1:0-4241 GCF_056401535.1 Luteibacter sp. P4_E6
GGGTGCGACTACACGCTGCGGCCACAAGATGCCGTCACGTCGTCGGGCTCGATTACGCAGCCGTCAGGGGTCACAGGGACCTTTACCCTCAAAAGCACCATCCGGGGCCGGTCGAACGTGCCCAAGGTGTGTTTGAACGCCAACACGACGCCGCAGCTGCGCTTCCCGGCAGCCTACAAATCCAATTCCCTTATCCAGCGGACCTTGAGCGGTGCGGGCATCGGCACCCAGACGTGGAATTACACCTACTCGTCGCCAAACGACAGCTGGGCGCCGTGCACCGGGTGCGCCACCAGTGTGTCGACCGAAATGGTCGACCCGTCCAACCGCACGACGCGCTACACCTTCAGCAACAGCTTCGATGCGTCCGAAAGCCTCCTGCTGAAGTCCGAGTTCTTCACCGCTGGCGACACGTCCACACTGGTCCGGTCGGAGGCCAGCAATTACGCGCTGCCGCCAGCCAGCGGTCCCTGGCCTTATCCCTGGCCGCAAACCCTGGGTCGCTCGGCGGTGCTTGCGGTCAACTCCGACCAGATGGGACGGTTGACCCCGGTCAACCAAAAGACCACGGTGCATGACAGCGACACCTACCTCTGGACCGCAAACGCCTTCGACGCGCTTGCCAACCCCACCCAGGCGACCCGCTCGAATTCTGTCGCCGGGCAGACGGCACTGGTCGAAACGACCACCTACCTCAATGACACGGGCCACTGGGTGCTCGGCCTGCCGCAGACGGTGACCAACGTCTCCCCGGCGTTGTCTGTACCGGAAACGGAATCCGTCAACACCTACACGGCACTCGACCAGCTGCAAAGCCGCTCGCGCTTCGGTCACACGTTGATGAACTACACGTACGACGGTCTCGGCCAGTTGGCCACCTTCACAGACCCCCTCAATCACACCACCACCTTGAGCGCGTACCAGCGCGGCCTGCCGACCCTGGTGACCTACCCGGACCAGACGACTGAACACATCGGGGTCGATGCCTTTGGTGAAGTGGCGTCCGTCACCGACCAAAATGGCAATGCCACGACCTACAGCTACGACTCGGTCGGAAGGCTGGGACAAATCAGCTATCCAGCCGGAGACACCGTGGCCTGGGCGCCGAAGGTGTTCGCCTATAGCTTCGTGGGGACAGCAGAGCAGGGCGTCGACGCAGGGCACTGGCGGCGCACGGTCACGCAAGGCGACGGCACGGCGACCAACTATACGCAGGTGACCTACTTCGATGCGTTGCTGCGGCCCATGGTGGCCCAGCGCTTTCGCACCATTGACGGCGCGCTGCCGACAACCACGGTGACCGTGCACGACTGGAAGGGCAACACGACCTTCCAGTCCTACGCGGTCGACGGACTGCAGGCCTACAACTCGGCGGCTGTGACCAACGGCATCACGACGAACTACGACGCATTGTCCCGAGCCATCCAGACCATCCAGCCGTCTGAAGATTTGAACCATCCCGCAGACGTCACCACGACCGGTTATCCGGGCGGTGCGAGAAAGCAGGTCACGGACCCGAACAACAACACGACGACCACGACCTACCAGGTGTTTGACGAGCCAGAGCTGAAAAACGCCGTGAAGGTGGAAGCTCCGGAAGGCGTCGTCCAGCAAATCACGCGAGACTTGTACGGCAATCCGCAAACCGTCATCCAGGGTGGTGTGACCAAATCCATGGTGTACGACAGCTTCAAGCGGGTTTGTCGCACCTTCGAGCCGGAGACGATGAGCACGGTGACAAGCTTTGACGCGGCCAACAACGTCGTCTGGAGCGCCAAGGGCCAGAACATCACGGAAGCCGGCTGCGGCTATGACCAGGTGCTAGCTGCCGCCATGGTGTCGCGCACCTACGACACGCTCAATCGCGTCACGAAGGTGACCTACGGCGATGGGGTGACGCCGGAAGCAGACTTCACCTACACACTGACCGGCAAGCCATCGACCGAGTCCTCGGGGACTGGTGCGGCAGTCGTCCAATGGCTGTTTGCCTACAACAAACGCGACCTGACGACTGGGCAGAGTTTGTCCGTCGATGGCCATGTCTGGCCGGTGGGGCTCGGCTACGACGTCAACGGCGTTGTGGCCGCCGTAACTTATCCCGACAGCAAGGCCGTGCCGCTTGCGCCCGACGCTTTCGGCCGTCCCACCCAGGCGGGCACCTACGCGACCGGCGCATCCTATTTCCCCGACGACCAGCTGCTGCACTTTACCCTCGGCAATGGCGTGGACTATCTCGCCCAACGAAACACGCGTCAGTTGATGTCGGACTTTTCGTATACCCAAGGCACGACCCTCACCCTCAGCGAAGGGTTCAAGTACGACCCGAACGCCAACATCACCGAACTCGACGACCTGGTCGCGAGCGGCCCGCGCTCCCGCACGTTCAGTTACGACGGCTTGAATCGCTTGAAGACTGCAACCAGCGGTCTTTGGGGTTCGGACACCTACAACTACGACCCCCTCAACAACCTGACCACCATCGTTTCGGGCACCCAGACCAGCACGTACACCTACGATGTCACGAACAAGCTCACCAGCATCGGGGGTGGCAGCGTGTCGCGGACCTTTGCCTACGACACCCGTGGCAACGTCACGACAAACGGAACCGAGCACTACACGTTCGACCAGGCGGACCGCCTGACCTCGGTCAACACCAGCACCGACAAGTACACGTACGACGCCGAAGGCCGTCGGGTGAAAGCAGTCGTGACGGGGGCGACCACGTATTCCCTGTACACGCACGACGGGCAGCTGCTTTGGCAGTTCAATCCCAGCGGCAACAACGGGACGGACTACATCTACCTCGGCAAGAAGCTCGTTGCCCGCACGGACAGTGTGGCCGGAGCCGGGGCACCGGTGCTGAGCGCACCGGCGACCGGTAAGCCCAATACGGCGTATACCGTGTCCTGGACCACAATCCCGTCGACGACCAGCTACCAGCTCCAGGAAGAGCCCGACGGTGGCACGTGGACGGCTGTCTACACAGGGACCGCGCTGAGCAAGTCCATCACGCACACAGCAGTGGGTACCTTCCACTATCAGGTGCGTGCGTGTGGTGCCAGCGGGTGCGGCAACTGGAGTCCCATAGCGACGACCGTGGTGTCCGTGCCCGTGACGATTCCGGTGATGCCGGCAACCGTGTCTGGTGTGCTCAGTCCCGACCAGCAGAGCGTCACCGTTAGCTGGGCCGCGTCGGCCGGTGCGACGTCTTACGACGCTACGTCAACTGGAGGGACTCCGGGTTCCTACACGGGAACGGCGTTGTCAGTATCGCTGCCGGCGGCACTGGATGGAACTTACATTTTCCGGGCGAGGGCATGCAATTCCGCCGGCTGCAGCGGATGGGCGACAAGCGCTGGGTTGGTGGTGCGGCATACGCCACCCGCGCCTGCGTCCATCAATGTGCAATCGGCGAGCAGCGGATCGGTTGCGATCAGCTGGCCGACCACGGCCTATGCGCTGACTTACGAACTGCAACAGAGTTCCGACAACGTTACCTTCGCCAACATTTGGGCAGGCACCGGAACCTCGACGACAGCAATCGTTTCGGTGAGCGGCATCTATTACTTTCGTGTCCGGGCTTGTAATACAGCGCCGTGTGGCAACTACAGTCCCGTCGGGTCGTCCACCGTAACTATCGCGCCTTCGTCGGCACCGGCCATTTCGGTTCCCGGAACAAGTACGAACGGCTGCTACACAGTCACTTGGGGCATGGTCGCCAGAGCGACGTCGTACGTGATGCAGGAAAGCGCCAACAACAGTGCATTTGCAACCATCGGAAATGACGGATCGGGCACGTTGAATATTTGCGGCAAGGGCAACGGTAGCTACGCCTATCACGTTCAACCATGCAATATYGGTGGGTGTGGGCCGGTGAGCGGAACCGTCACGGTCCAAGTTGCACTCCCGCCTGCCGCACCATCAGGCGTGAATACGACAAGGACCAACTCGGGGACGACTTTTACCTTCACGGGAACTTGGGGCGCCGTAAGCGGTGCGCTTCGGTACGAGGTTCTGAGCGGCACGACTACGGTCTACAACTCATCAATCGCCTCGTATGTGCTCCAGAGTGGATCCTCGACCACGCTGACTGGTTCGTATTCCGTCCGTGCCTGCAATGCGTCCGGTTGCTCGGCCTATGTGCCGTTCCCGTCACCGTGATTCGGAGAATTCTCATGACTTCATGCATGAATGTTGTTCGGTCTCTCTCGCGGCTGGGCCGGGGCGCGATACGTTCCATG
>NZ_JBFUJE010000344.1:0-4204 GCF_056401535.1 Luteibacter sp. P4_E6
TTGTAAGGCTCGACGGTGATCAKCGTGTCTTCGTTGCGGAAGCTGGCCAGGTGCTGCTGATAATTGCGACGCGACGAATCGGAGTAGATCGCCGGACGTTCGGTGCGGCCATGGAACGCACCCTTCACCGCAAGGCGCTTGATGGTACGGCCAGCATGCCGCGCACCCGGGTCGGTCATCACACGCGCGTTGACGTCCGCAATGCGGCCGGCAAGCGTCACCGATTCCGAGCCCGAATTCAGGCAAAGGAAGTGCGAGTAGGGGCTACCGCCACGGTTGCGACCGAGCTCCTTGTTCAGCGCGTCGCACAGGCGTAGCTGCGAGACGTTCGCTGTCATGACGTTCGCCATGACCTGCGGGCGCGCCATCGCATCGATGATGTGCTGGGGGTTGTGACCGAAACCGAGCATGCCGTAGCCGCCGTTGTCGTGGATCACGGCGCCCTTCAGCGTGACGACCCACGGACCGCGCGCGGCGGCCGGAACGTACGGGTTCACGCCGTCGTCCGGGTAGAAGTTCACCAGGCCGCACTGCAGGTGGTCGATCTGCGCGGCCTCGTCCATGCGCAGGAAGTCGCCCATCTCGGCGCGGAGCGCCTGGTGATAAGCGGCGGCTTCTTCGATGGCCTGCACCAGCGAGGGGTCGATGCCTGCGAAGCGCTCCACCGTGGCGTCAGCCAGGCCTTGCGTACGCGGCGTACCGCCAAAGTTGCGCAACTCGCGCAGAAGACCGATGACGTCCATAACCCACTCCTCACTTCGAATGACGCGGCACTGGTTCGAATCGATCCCTTAAGACGCCGCTAAGTGTCTATATGTAAAGGGATTATTTCCTCAGCATATCACGCGGATTTTGGCGGCGTAACCCCCGGGTGACGCTTGTCACATCCGCACAATGACGCAAGCGACTGCCGCCAAGGGGTTGCGACCGAATATGTTGCGACGCAAGGGAGGACATCATGAACAACGACACCTGCATTGCGCGTCTGGACCGGGTCGGCAAGCGCTACGGCGCCATCGTCGCACTGGACGGTATCAACCTGGAAATTCACCGCGGTGAGCTGCTTGCGCTGTTGGGCCCCAACGGCGCTGGCAAGAGCACCAGTATCGGCCTGCTGCTCGGTTTGCACAGGGCGGACACCGGCAGCGTCAGCCTGTTCGGGCGCGATCCGCAGGACATCGATGCGCGTCGGCGCATCGGCGTCATGCTGCAGTCCGCTGCCTTGCCGCCAACCCTGAAGGTCGGCGAGCTGATCAGTCTCACGACCAGCTACTACCCCGCACCCCGGTCGGTGGCCGAGTGTGCCGCCCTGGCTGGTGTCGACGATCTCCTGGGGCGCCGGTATGCCGCCCTGTCCGGCGGCCAGCAGCGCCGCGTGCAGTTCGCCATGGCGCTCGCGGGGCGGCCGGAGATTCTCTTTCTCGACGAACCCACGGTCGGCATGGACATCGTCGCGCGTCAGGCCCTGTGGGCGGCAATCCGCAAGGCGGTCTCCGAGGGTTGTGCCGTCGTGCTCACCACGCACTACCTCGAAGAAGCCGAAGCCCTGGCCGATCGCGTCTGCGTGATCGCCAAGGGGCGTGTCGTCTCCGAAGGCACGGTGGATGCGTTGCGTGCGCATGTCGCGGTGCGCCGCATTCGTTGCATCACCTCGATCGCTGCCGCTACGGTCGCGGCGTGGCCGGAAGTGATCTCCGCCGAACACGTGCACGACCGTCTGGCCATCGCCACCGCCGAAGCAGAGACCGTGGTCCGTCGCCTGCTCGACAGCGACGCCAACCTGACCGAACTCGAAGTGCAGCGCGCCGGCCTGGCCGAGGCCTTCACCGAAATCACCCGTGAATCCGAGACGACCGATCGTTCGCAGGAGGCCGCATGAACACCATCGACAGCATCGCCACACCGGTGATGACCACGGGGCGGGTGATCAACGCCTATGTACAGGAAGCGAAGTCGGAATGTCTGCGCTACCTGCGCAATCCTGGCTTCCTCCTGCCGACGCTGCTGTTCCCGTCCGTCTTCTACCTCATGTTCGGGATCTTCCTCGCGCATTCGAATAGCGCGGACGCACCGCGTTATCTGCTTGCGTCGTATGGCACGTTCGGTGTGATGGCACCGGGCCTGTTCGGTTTTGGCGTATCGCTGGCGCTGGAGCGCGATACCGGTCTGCTCACGCTCAAACGAGCGATGCCGATGCCGCCGGGCGCGTACCTCCTCGGCAAGATGTGCATGGCCATGCTCGTCGCCGCGGTCGTGTCGATCATCCTGCTGTGCATGGCGGTGTTCCTGGCGGGCGTCTCGCTGCCGGCATCGCGACTGACAGCATTCTTCGTACTGGAAGTGCTCGGCGTGCTGCCATTCAGTGCGCTTGGCCTGCTGATTGGCACCCTGGTGAAGGGGCAGGGCGCTCCCGGCGTGGTCAACCTGGTCTACCTGCCGATGGCCTTCCTGTCCGGGCTGTGGTTTCCGTTGTCGATCATGCCGTCCTTCATTCAGTCGATCGCCCCGATCTGGCCTGCGTACCACCTCGACCAGCTGGCGTTGTCGGTCGTCGGGCTCGGCCAGGGCAACGTCCTGCTCCACGTGCTCGTCCTGCTCGGCTTTACGGGTGCCTTCCTCCTGGTCGCCGCGCGCCGCCTGCGCCGCTACGGTTGAAGTAGCATGAACGCACGCCTTTCCTCGGATGCACGTATGGCCCGCTCGTGGTTTCAGCCGACACCGGATTCGCTGTGGAACCGCTTCCAGGGGAAACCGCGGTTGCGCGCCGCGAGCATGTTTCATCTGGTCTGGACGGTCTATGTCTTCGGCGATCTGGTCTTCGCCGAGAAGCTCAACCCCCACTGGTGGCTGGCCACGCTCATTGCCTTTCCGGCCTTCCTCGGGCTGTATGCGCTCAGTTACATCCGGCCCTTGCGTCAGGCCTCCTGGTTCGCTGTCGCGGTCGCCCTGCTCGCGTACGCCTTGATGGGCATCAACGCCAGCGGCGGCGGGTGCCTGGTGATCTACGCATGCGCGATGATGGGCTTCGAGGGCTCGCCCAAACGTTCCTATCTCGGGATGGCCGGCATCATCGGCGGTTTCGCACTGGTCGGCACGTACATCTACAGCTGGCCGCTGAGTATCCTGGCGACGCTGAGCTTCATTGCGATTTCCGTCGGTTCGATCAACATCATCTACCGGGTCAACGCGCAACGTGACGCCGAACTCAAGCTCTCCCACGACGAGGTTCGGCGCCTCGCCGCGATGGCCGAACGTGAGCGCATCGGGCGCGACCTGCATGATCTGTTGGGCCACACACTGTCCCTGATCACGCTCAAGCTGGAGCTGTCGCGGCGCCTGATCGACCGCGACACGGACGCCGCACGTCGCGAGATGGAAGAAGCCGAGGCAGTCGCCCGTCATGCGCTCGCCGAAGTCCGTTCGGCGGTTACCGGCATTCGTGCCACGGGTCTTGCCGCCGAGCTCGCTTCCGCTCGCCTGCTGCTCAATGCCTCGATGGTGCACTTCGACTACGTCAGCGAATTGCCCCAGCTTCCCGAACGGCTGGAGGCCGGCCTTGCGCTGGTTCTGCGTGAAGCGGTCACCAACATTCACCGCCATGCGCGCGCCTCGTTCGCGGAAGCGCGCGTCGACGTTACCGGGGGTGTCCTTACTTTGTGTGTCGCCGATAACGGCACTGGCGGGGTGAGCGAAGAGGGCAACGGCATATGCGGCATGCGTGAGCGTGTTCGTGCGCTGGGCGGCACCCTGGCCTTCGAATCCGAGCGCGGCAAAGGAACCCGGGTGCGGATCGCCGTGCCGCTGACCGCAGCGGATCGGCGTCTCGCGCCGATGACGGAACCCGATAACCTCGGTCTCGAGCCGCGGCCGACGTCGTGATGCGACTTCCCACCGTCCACCCGGATTCCCTGCTCGGCACGCTGCGCTCGCCGACCTACCTGCGCTGGCAGGCCGGGCTGCAGGTGTTCTGGCTGGTCGCGTTGATCCAGGGGCCGCTCGCGCTGAAGGCGTTCGACTGGGGCTGGTTCGGACCGACACTGCTTTCGATCCTCGTCTACCTTGTCTGCTACATCGGCGTCTACATTGCGCCGCTGCGGCGTTTGCCGTTCCACGCCGTCACGATCGTCGTGATGGGCTTTATCCTCTGGCCGGTCAATCCCATATCGCTGGGCTATGTGATCATCGGCGTCACCCTCCTGGCGTA
>NZ_JBFUJE010000345.1:0-4185 GCF_056401535.1 Luteibacter sp. P4_E6
GAGCAAGGCCGCTTCAGTCTGCGCAGGGACGCCAAGGGCACGGACGCCTCAGACTGAGCACGAACGCGCAAGGGACGCTGGATGCATAGAGCGCACCTCGCACGCGGCCCCGCGGTGTCGACCAACGAGAAACCCACTCAGAACGTAACGCGAACCCCCACGTTACCTGCCCAACCCCGCATGCCATAGCTGCCGACGAAGTGCTGGTACGTGCCTTCACCGAAAACCTGAACGTGCTCGCCCAGCTGGCTGACCGCACCCGCAGCCACCTTGTACGCATTGCCCACGCGCCCCGACCCGAAGCGATCGGCAAGGCCCCAGTCCGCACTGGACACGTCCGCGCTCGGGTCGCCGTTGCTCGTATGCGTGAGATCGAGGTTGGCGTACGGCATGAATACCGGGTTGGCAGTGCGCATGAGGCGTGCGCCCACCGTCGCACTCGTCTGCTTCGCGGTACCCAGGCGGACGTCCAGTCCATCGCCGTCGGTGAAGTCGCGGAAATTCAGTGACTGGTGCTTCAGCTGGAAGCGTGGCTCGACGGTCCATTCGTTGCCCAGCGCAAACGGCATGCCAGTCTCGACCGACATGATCCAGCCATTCGCACGCACCGTGCCGACGTCACCGCCCCGCAGGTCCGTGCCGACATCACCACGGTAGCGCGTGGAACCGAGCACACCGTCGACCCACAGGCCGCCGCCATGCTGCCAAGTCATCCAGGCAGACATGCCATTGGCGTTGTACTTCGCCGAGCTGTTGCCGTCGGCTGCCTTGGGTGTGACACGCGTCGTGCCGTGGTCAGCTGCCCAACCCGCGCGCAACGTGCCGTTGTCGCCATCGAGCGCGATGAGGCTGCCGCCGACCTGCAATGCGTTGACCTGCTGGTCGAAGTCGTAGCCGTAGCGCTGGAACGACAGGTTCGACGTGTACCCGACGATGGCGCTCAACGACACGGTCACGCTGTTCCTCGACGGCACCGCCGGCGATGGCACGCCCGTGCGTTACCAGGCCGACCGGCAAGTCACCACGGTCAGGCCACTCAGCCTCACCGTTGCGCAGGTCGATATCCTGAAATTCCTCGATGGACGGATCGATGGCTATTACCGCGTCGTCCCCTACAGCACGCGCCGCCGTGCTTTCATCCGCGCCCTGCAGGAACAGGAGTCGGCGCATCTGGATCTGCGTGTGCGCCGCGGCAGTGCCGAACAGCCGTTGCCTGCGCCCGTCGTGAAAGACGACAAAGGCAGCCTCATCGAAAACGGCGGCTTCCTCGACCCGGCGAGCACGGAAGCTGTGCTCCAGACGCCGCTTTACGACCGCATCGCCAAAGGCGACGAGATCACCTATCGCTGGGTCGGCATCGTGTCCACCCGCACGCAGACTTACAAGGTCGCCGATGCGGCCAAGCCACCGGCCGACTATGCGGGTCGTGACTTTATTGTCCAGAACACCGGCGGCAACGTGGTTGTCAGCTATAGCGTGCGCCGGCTGGGTACGGGCGTGACCGTGCCATCGGCGACCGTGACGTTCCAGATCGACGTAGTGGTGCCCTTCGAGATCGACACCTCGCTCCTCACCTTGACCGATACCAACCCCACGCAAGGCCACCAGGCCAGCGGTGGCGTGCCACCGTATCTGTACAAATCAATCGGCCCCAACGTCAAGGTCACCGACGCCACAAACGGCATCATCCAGGCCATCAACAACGGCCGCGCGGAGATCATGGTGAGCGACAGTGCAACACCGCCGCACTACGGAACATATCCGGTCGCCGCGCAGGTTGGAAATATCCATGACTTCTCACTAGACCCGGCGGCTACCATTCCCGTTGGCATGTCGAAAGATTTCGGCCTCGTAGCCGTTGGCCCCGTACCGCCGCTCTTCGACGTCAGAACCGATGGGTCGGCACTAAGGATCAATACCTCGAATACCTCGCAGACGGACAACTTGAGCTTTCAATGCAAAGAAGGGACGGCACGGAACCAACACTTCTTGACCATCGAATTTTCTGACGTGTCAGGTCGGGTCAAAGTCACATACCTAAATAGTATGGGAGCGCCAGGTGAATATATTCTTGACCAAGGCTCCTCGACCTTCCAATTGGCCTTCATCGACGGAAAGTTCAGTCTCTGGTTTGGGTATACCAACGATAAGCCCGGCTCGGTGTCAATCCGCCGCATATCATTTGCGTGACGAGGGGCTTATCCGCACTGTTTCGTTCCATCAAGCCCGAGGGCACGACTACATGGGGATCGACAACATCCGACTCACCTACGACTGAAGGCATGCGCCCGACGTAAGCCAAGGAACGGCAACCATGACAACCGACACGATTCAGCAGAGAGTCCCGCCCGCCTCCATCAGCACCACGATCGACGGCGGCCTGGGCTACGACGACCTGAACGACCTTGATGCCGGCACCTTCGCCTTCGCCCCTCAGCCATTTGCCCACCCCGGCTAGCACGCCAGTTGTATATGCCGCCCCTGACCCGCGGGCTATAAAGATTCCACAGACGCGAAAGGGACACACCGTCCCTGACGCGTGACGGGGGATCGCATGAAAGCCGAAGGCACGGCACGGTGGATGAGGGATGACAGGGGCACCACGGCAAGCTTTTGCGACGCATTCAGCGCCTCGCATGGGTTCGCTGTTGCCGCCTCGTCCATTTGGCCTATGCCTTCGCGCTCTCCCAACGGGTACGAGGCCATACGATGAATGACGCACCATCCAGCAGCCAGCACGGCGCCGACACCGTCCACGGACGCTTCGCCTCGGTGGCTCGCACCTATCCGGAGCGGATCGCCATCGCGTCGGACGCGTCGACCCTGACCTATGCCGAACTGGACGCCCGCAGCGATCGCATCGCGGCAGGCCTGGTGGCGGCCGGTGTGGAGCCGGGTAGCTATGTCGCACTGCTGATGGAGCGTTCCGTCGAGGCGATCGTTGCCGTGTTCGGTGTACTGAAAGCCGGTGCAGCCTATCTGCCGATCGATACGCGGTGGCCCGTTGAGCGCGTGGCGTTTGCGCTGCGGGATGCGGATGTGGCGGCCATTGTCGCTGACGAAGGGCTGGAAGTTCTCAGTGATGAGATTCCTCTCTTTACGGTTCCGGAGCTGGAGACGGCTAGTGGCGAGCGCCCTTCGCCGCTGAAGCGGCTCCTACAGGGGGGTGAGGGGGCCGATCTTGCTTATGCGATGTATACGTCCGGGTCGACCGGTACGCCTAAGGGCGTCGAGATTCGTCATGTCGCCATCCTTCGCCTGGTGCTGCGTTCGGATTACATCGACTTCGATGCGCCGAAGGTGCTGCATGCCGCGCCGCTCGGCTTCGATGCTTCCACGTTCGAGATCTTCGGTCCGTTGCTCAATGGCGGCACCTGCGTCGTCTACGGCGAGCGGGTTCCCACGGGCTGCGGCATCGCGCGCACTGTCGAACGCCATGGCGCCGAAGTAGCGTGGCTCACCGCTGCGCTGTTCAATGCCATCGTCGACGATGATGCGAGCAATCTTTCCGGCCTGCGTGTCGTACTCACCGGCGGCGAAGCGCTTTCCGTGCCGCATGTGCGCAAGGCGTATTCCGCGCTCCCGGCAACCCAGCTCATCAATGGTTACGGTCCGACCGAATGCACGACGTTCGCGACGACGTATCGCATTCCACGTGAACTGCCCGACGAACTTCGCGCGATTCCCATCGGTACGCCGATCGGCGAGACGTCGCTGCATGTGCTCGATGTGCTCGATGAGACAGGCAACGAAGTCGAACCCGGCACCGTCGGTGAGCTCTACATCGGTGGCAACGGCGTCGCACGTGGCTACCTCAACCGCCCTGAACTCACCGCTGAGCGCTTCGTCGCTGGCGGCACCCGTTATCGCACAGGCGACCTCGTGCACTGGCTGCCCGACGGCAACCTTGGTTTCGTCGGTCGCGTCGACGGACAGGTGAAGATCCGCGGTTATCGCATCGAGACCGGCGAGATCGACATCGTGCTTCGCGCCCTGCCCGGCGTCGCCGCGGCGGCCGTGATCGCGCGTGAAGACACACCCGGCGAAAAGCGCCTTGTCGCTTACTACGTAAGCCACGAGGACGGCGTTACCGCCCGCAGCCTGCGCGATGCCCTCGCCCTGACCCTTCCCGACTACATGCTCCCGGTGGCCTGGGTGCGTCTCGACGCCCTCCCGGTCAACGAC
>NZ_JBFUJE010000346.1:0-4185 GCF_056401535.1 Luteibacter sp. P4_E6
GAACCATCCTTGGGACCGTGCATRCCGGCACAGGAATACGCGGCAAGGCGATCGCGAAGATCATAAATGAATGTCTCGTCGCGCACGCTGCCGTCGCGAACGAGTTGGCGCGTCGAGAGCTTGCCGGCCGCGGTGTAGGCCTGTGAAAGCGATTGCACGGCGACATCCGTTCCGCTTCGTGCCGTCACCACGCGGCTCACCTCCCGGTCCTGCTCGTCGAACGACGCGTGGACGTCCATCGACCGGGCTCCGTCACGGCTCTGGCTTAACGTGCGATGCGCCCGGGAGAAAGCGTCATAGCCCACGTCGACACTCATGTCGCCGTTTTCCATGCGGACGAAACGTCCGAGCTCATCGTAGATAAGCCTGTGTGGATCTCCGTTGACGTCCGTGTACTCTGTCGGCACACCCCGCAGCGAGTAGCGGTACGAGCAACCTCGCTCACCGACCACGCCCTCGTGCTGGAATGTCTCCGCGGACACGCGACCCGATGCGTCGTACTCGATCGTGTGTCGACCCAGCCCATTCGTGACCGAGAGGGTCTCACCTGTCCTCGTGTCGTAGGTGAAGGCAGTCACGCCATCGGCGCCGATGGCTTCGAGCATGGCATCACCAAGGTGCGCCTGGTGACGGAACGCCACCGTCTCACCGGAGGGCAGCGTCATGCTGTCCGGCTTCGCCGAGACAGGCCCTTCGAAGTGATACGTCGTCTTCCTTGGTCCCGCGAGGAGCGAGGTGCGGCGTGCCAGTCCGTCGTAGGCCTGCTCGCCCAGCAGGATGGCTTCCGGCCCCAGGGAGGCATGCTGAATCCATATGGCGACGGCGAGAGCGTCACCGGTATAGGCGGCATAGTCCGTCGTGATGACCGCACCGTCCGGCCGAATGGTTTCGATGAGCCGGTCGAAGTCGTCGTAGCGGTAGTGCGAGACGCGGTCGGGCTCACCCGGCGCCACGACGACATCGCTTACCAGTCGATCGAGGCCGTCATAACTCGCGTGCTGCGAAAGACACACGTTGCCATCGGCATCCAGCGTGTCAGTACGCGCCGGCTTGCCACTGGTCGTCTGCGTGATGCGGGTACGGCCGCTGCGCACCCTCCCCTCGGGTCCTTCGACCTCCTGCCAACGCTCGGCCACACCGTCGACCGGATCGACGACGTGGTAGCCGATCACACCGTCGGCGCCGTGGATTTCCTTGACGTTATCCCATCCATCGTAGACGTACCTCGTGGTCGTCTCCACGACGTCCTCCGTCGTGGAAACAATCGCGTCGGCCGCATAGGGCGGAGCGACCGAAGCGATCGGTAGCCGGCTGTCCGTCACCGTTTCGCCGACCTTGCGGCCCATGCCATCGAAGCTGGCCCGCCATATGTCGCGCTCGGGGAGGTCATTTTCCGCGTTGATCGCCAGAACGCGCAGGGCCGTCCCGAAGCCATCCAGTTCGGTCGCGGTCTCCTGCCCCGTCACACTACGTTTGACGATGCGGGCGCCGGAGGCTGCCAGCACGAAGGTCGTCGATGTCGTCGCCGCCCAGTCCGAATCCGCCGCCACGGTTTCGGCGACCTGACGGCCGAGTGCGTCGTGGGAGTAACGCATGACCACGCCGCCGGGCGACCGATCCATGACGGGAAGTCCGCTCAGGTACGACCGTGCCGTCACCGATGTCGCGTGCTGGCTATCCTGGCCGTTGCTCGCGGTCTTGTGGCTTGTCGTCGTCAACACCGGAACGTCGCGACCGGACGCGTCCCTCGTGATAGCCGAATCATCGTAGGCGTGATCGACGCTGCTTTCGACGCCTCCATGGCGCGAAACCAGGCGCTCCAAGCGACCATGATCGGGACCGCGGTCCCCGATGAAATACTGCGACGTTTTGYCGAGCTCGACCTCCGTACCGTCGCCATGGACGGTATAGAGCGTCTCGGTCCACGGCACGATGTGTATCGAGGCTCCGACGACACGGGAGGGAAGCTCCTTGTAGGTATAACGTGTCAGGCGCACCGGGCCGTCGGTTCCGGCGGGGGGATCGACGCGTTTCTCGCGCAGGAAACGCACGAAGCCCAGCGGGTCCACGGGACACAGTCCCGGCTCGCCTTTGGCAGGAAAGTAGTCGTAGACCTCGGTCGCACCGCGTTCGTCGGTGGCTTCGAGCACATTGCCGTGCGCGTCATAGCGAGTCTTCCTCGCCATCTCACGGAAGCGCCGGGTGCCGGCGTTGGAGCGGTCGGCGGGGGTCTCCCGGTAGTACAGGGTCCGCACCTCCACGGGTAGCTGGCACCAGGACTGCTGGTCTTCGAACGAGATTGCCGGGTCTTCGTCGTAAGTCGTGATCACTTCCTTCACGCAGCCATCCTGCACGYTGCGCTCGCTGGTGAGCAGGTGAAAGCGATTGAATACCCGTTCCACGGTGCGCACAGGCGCGAGATCGTCGTAGTGCGTCTCGATCGAGCTGTACTCGTATCGCCGTCCTGGTTCGGCGACGATCCGGTACAAATTGTCCTTGTCGTTCAGCCAGTCGTCTACCGCACCGTACCCGAAGAAGTTCTGCTCCGAGTACGCGTAGTGCGTCCTCATCACCGGCTGCTCATGGCCCGGATCCCTCCGGTACTCGATCACGACCGGCATATGACTCAGCGGACGCTCCGCGCCGCCCGGCAATACGTGGCCCTCCAGCTTGTAGTCGACCTCTTCGCGGCCGCCCGTCGGTACCGTGACGCTCTTGAGCAAGAGCACAGCTGCCTCGCCCTGGTAGTCGAATGACCAGCTTTCGCCATAGCCCTCTGGTAGCGCCAACCGCACCAGCCTGTCGTTGTTGAAGTGCAGGGTGAAGGCGGCGGCCTGGGCGCCCTCCGGATGCAGGGTCAACACCGTGGCATCTATCTCGTAGTCCACCGTCAGCAACACTCGCCCGGTGCCATCCCACACACGGTGTAGCCGCGCGATGCCATTGGGCGCGGTCTGCTCGAAGGTGACCGGGTAGCCCTCGGGTGAGCGCACTTCGTACAACATCGCGACACCGTCGCTACCCTTGTTCTCTTTGCGTCCCAGGATGACCCGCAACCATTCGGACGTTCCCGACTTGTGCACGATCACATAGTCGTCCGGGCCGCGTTGCAGGAGGTCGAACGTGCGTAGCTTCCGATCCTTGAACGTCGCTACGCCGCCGACAAACGCGTCCACCATGAACGACTCGCCGCTGGACAACGACAACCGGCGACGGCGCGTGTCGTAGCGTGTCGTCGTCAATGACCAGCCCACGCCAAAACCCTCGTCGATCGGGTTGAGCGCACTGAAGCTCAGACCGAAGTTGGCCGCAGGGCCRCACAGGTTGTTCGCCGCCACGCCGGGCARRCTSAYCGAACASGARTACATGCCCGTGCGCGGGTCTACGCCKGYGYTCACCGCRCTSAGGAARTTGWAKGCGTTCGAGTGGATGCCGCCCGCGCCGGCCACGGGCTCGTGCGCCGCCGGCGTCGCCACGCTGGCGTGGCGCTCGATGTTGCGGCGGTTTGACTTGGATCGCGTGATCTCTTCCATCGTCAGCTGAACCTGCGAAAATGAGTCACCGAGCCGTTCGCCTCCRCGCGAACCCGTTCGGGCATGGGCGAGCCGACAGGCGTCGAAAAATACGGCGACGGGCTACGCTCTCCTGGAAAGCCGGCCCTGTTCATCGTGTCGATATGGGAAAGTGCCGAAGGCKACCTGCTGTTGCTGTCGCCAAACGCGGACTGGCTCGGCGAGGCAGATCGGACCTTCTTATTTGCCGTACTCACGGGGTCCACGACGCGTGTCGAGTTAGCCTTGGACAGAGGCCAGCTCGCCCTTCTAGGCAACTCCGCGGCGAGCTCTCCACTCGAATTAGCCGCCCTCGGACTTGCGAGCACCTCCAGCACTTTCAACCGGAACGCTTGCAGCTCTTCTGCCTGCCCTGCCGTCTCAGCAGCCACTTTGGCGACGCTCCTCGAACCGTTCCCATATAAGAATCTCCCGAGCGCTTTTGCTGCTGGCTTGATCGCCCCCGCATCGGCAAGGAAGCCGAGCGCACCACCAAAAAATCCCAGTGCCCCGGCCAGTTCCTCATCCCCCTCGCTTTCTGCCCAAGCGGCTCCGAACTCGAGGAACACGGATACGCCGCCCCCAACAGCGACAAGCGAATGCCCCCACTGGACGAGTGTCGCCGCCGCAACCG
>NZ_JBFUJE010000347.1:0-4175 GCF_056401535.1 Luteibacter sp. P4_E6
TGCTGGGACAACGCCGTGATCGAGAGGATCTTCAAGACGCTCAAGTACGAGTGGGTACCTGAAGGAGGCTACGCATCTATCGCCGAGGCCGAGAAGGAGCTGACCGACTTTCTGATCTACTACAACCTAGAACGGCAACACTCGCGACTAAACGACATCCCGCCAGTGCTCTTCGAGCAACTGGCGGCTCAGGCTCCTACACCGGTGTCCAGAAAAGCTTGACCACTGCAATGTATCGGCGATCCCTGCGAAGCCCGGCGACCATGCGCGCCGATGAATCGGCTCCCACAAGGGAGCCGATTTTTTTTAGCCGCGGCCTAACAACGTACGCAAGTCGATGATCGCCGCGTTGGCGCGCGAGATGTAGTTCGCCATCACCAGCGAGTGGTTCGCGAAGAAGCCGAACGGCGAGCCGTTGAGGACCACCGGGCTACCCAGCGCCTTCTGCGATTCTTCCAGTTCGCGAATGACTTGCTGCAGGCTCGCATCCGCGTTCTTGCTGCGAAGGATCGGCGCGAAGTCGTGGCGAATCGCCTTCAGCTGCTCCAGCAAGGCCCACGTATATCCGCGCGCTTCATAGAAGTTGTCGTCGATCTTGTTCCAGGGCGTCTTCACGTATACCGCCTTGGATGGCCCCACCTTGCCGGAGACATCGGCGTTGGGCGCCGCATCCACCTTGAGCTGGCCGACGCTCGCCGAAAGCCGCTGCGACAGCGAGCCCAGACGGGCCGACACGGTCTGCAGGTAATCGGCAAGGTTGTCGGCACGTGCGTAGAAGTGCGCGTTGGCGTCCTCGGCGTCGCTGAGACGGACGAGGTATTTCTCCAGGTCGTCCGTCGCCTTGCCGTATTGCGATTCGGAACTCGGCAGCAGCCAGCGATCGTTGGGGCTGTTGAGTAACGGGTCGGCCTCACCGAGATCCTTGTCTTCGGTGGACTGCGTTTGCGAGCGACTGAAGCTATTGCGAAGCGCTTGCGCGAGATCGCGCGAGGCCATCAGCGAGCCGAATTCCCAGTTGGGAATGTTGTCCATGAACACGCCAGGCGGCAGCTTGTCGTTGCTCAGGTAACCGCCACGCTTATCCATCAGCGTATTCACCGATTCGATCAGCGTGTACGTGGTCACCGCACCGGTAGCCATCGGCCGGCCGATCTCCTTCATGTGCGCCGTGGTCACCGTGACCGGATCGAATTGCTCGGGCTCCTTGTCCCACCACCACATGGTGATGAGCACCCACAGGATGAGAAGCGCGATCACGACCGCCACGGTGAGGCTGATCGGGTTGCGCCGACGACGGGTCGGCGACGGTGACGGGGCGGCGTTCGCGTTCATGCCTGTCCTTTATGTGGGGGAACGTGAGGGCTTAGCTTACCCCGCCGGTGCCGGGCGGACCTTTACGAATATTCTCGGTAGGTCCGGTAACACGGGGTGAAGGGTGCCGCGCCCCTTGTAGGAGCCGATTCATCGGCGATCCCGCGGCAGCGGGCCAGGCTGCCGCAAGCACCCATCGCCGCTGAAGCGGCTCCCACATGAAAGATCGCCGATGAATCGGCTCCTACCGAGCGGGCCGACGCAAGTCGACGCGGGACGACGTGGGACCTCAGGCCTTTTGGTAGACCTCGCTGCCCTGGGCGCGGAATTCGAGGGATTTCTCTTCCATACCGGCGGAGGCTTCCATGCCGGCGGCGTAGTCGCGGACGTCCTGGGTGATTTTCATCGARCAGAAYTTCGGRCCGCACATGGAGCAGAAATGCGCCRMCTTGTGCGCGTCCTTGGGCATGGTCTCGTCGTGGAATTCGCGTGCCTTGTCGGGATCGAGACCGAGGTTGAACTGGTCGTCCCAGCGGAATTCGAAGCGCGCCTTCGACAGCGCGTTGTCGCGCACCTGTGCACCGGGATGGCCYTTGGCSAGRTCSGCGGCATGCGCGGCGATCTTGTACGCGATGATGCCGTCGCGGACATCCTGCCGGTTCGGCAGGCCAAGGTGTTCCTTGGGCGTGACATAACAGAGCATGGCCGTGCCGAACCAGCCGATCATCGCCGCGCCGATCGCGCTGGTGATGTGGTCGTAGCCCGGCGCGATATCCGTGGTCAGAGGGCCCAGCGTGTAGAACGGCGCCTCGTCGCATACCGCCAGCTGACGATCCATGTTTTCCTTGATCAGGTGCATCGGCACGTGCCCGGGACCTTCGATCATGGTCTGCACGTCATGCTTCCAGGCCAGTTTGGTCAGTTCGCCCAATGTGTCGAGTTCACCGAACTGCGCGGCGTCGTTGGCGTCGGCGATGCAGCCCGGACGCAGGCCATCGCCGAGGCTGAAGGACACGTCATAGGCCTTCATGATCTCGCAGATGTCTTCGAAGTGCGTGTAGAGGAAGTTCTCGCGGTGGTGCGCCAGGCACCACTTGGCCATGATCGAGCCGCCGCGCGAGACGATACCGGTGACGCGCTTGGCGGTGAGCGGCACGTAGCGCAGCAACACGCCGGCGTGGATGGTGAAGTAGTCGACGCCCTGCTCTGCCTGCTCGATCAGCGTATCGCGGAAAATCTCCCAGGTGAGGTCTTCGGCGACGCCCCCTACTTTCTCCAGCGCCTGGTAGATCGGCACCGTGCCGATGGGCACCGGCGCATTGCGGATGATCCACTCGCGTGTTTCGTGGATGTGCTTGCCGGTGGAGAGATCCATCACCGTGTCGCCGCCCCAGCGGATCGCCCAGACCAGTTTCTCCACCTCTTCGGCGATGCCCGAACTCACCGCGCTGTTGCCGATGTTGGCGTTGACCTTGGTCAGGAAGTTGCGGCCGATGATCATCGGCTCGACTTCCGGGTGGTTGATGTTGGCGGGGATGATCGCGCGGCCACGTGCCACTTCATCGCGCACGAATTCGGGCGTGATCCGGCTCGGCAGCGAGGCACCAAAGGATTCGCCCGGATGCTGAACGCGAAGCGCGCTGTCGACGAGGGCCTCCAGACGCTGGTTCTCGCGGATGGCGATGTATTCCATCTCCGGCGTCACGATGCCGCGGCGTGCGTAGTGCATCTGCGTGACATTGGCGCCGGCTTTGGCGCGCAGGGGCATGCGCTGGGTACCGAAGCGGATGGGGTCCAGGCGCGCATCGTCGGCACGCGCCCGCCCGAAGGCGGAAGACAGGCCATCCAGACGCTCGACATCACCCCGTTCGGCGATCCATCGCGCACGCAGTGCCGGGAGACCGCTGGCCAGATCGACGGCGTGCTCGGGATCGGTGTAGGGACCGGAGGTGTCGTAGGCCACGATCGGGGGATTTTCTTCGCCGCCGAACAGGGTCGGCGTGGGGGCCTGGACGATCTCTCGCAGCGGCACGCGCAGATCGGGGCGGCTGCCGGTCACGTGGATCTTGCGCGAGCCGGCGATCGGCGTGGTAACGGCTTCGGACAGCTCGCGCGCGGCGCGGGCAAGATCGGAGGGCATGGCGTTCATTGGCTTCTCGTTCCTTGCGGATAAGGGGAGAAGCGGACGGCGCCGCCACGGAAGCACACGTGCGCGGACGCACGTTACCCGTGGACGAAGCTTCCTACGCCGGTACGGACCGGATCAGGTTCGAAGGGACTCTCTCAGCCCGCGCAATCGCTTGGGCACCCCCGCTTCGAGGGGGATTCAACCACGAAGCGGGTGTCGGACGCGAGCGCTCAGCAGTCCGGGCGCGGCTCGTAAGCGCGGATGAACATCTCGACAGCGGCCAGGGCATTGGCCTTGACCTCTTCGCCGAACTGCACGGCGCAGTCTTCGCAACCGAACAGGCGACGCAGCAGCAGGTCGCCCTTGAGCAGGGCCAGGAACTGCGTGGTGGCGCGCGAGGTGTCGGCTATCTCGAGCTGACCGCGCTCCGTGGCGCCGTCGAGCAGGCGCTGCATCAGCTTGTGCATGCGCWCCGGGCCTTCTTCCCATACCAGCCGGCCGAAACGCGGGTTACCGCCGGCCTGGCAGTCGGAAAGGATGGCGCGGAAGGTGCCGACCGATTCGACGTTCGTTTCCATCGCCGCGTGGCGGCTGGCGATGTTATTCAGGGTTACGCGGATGTCCGCGCCCGGGCTGAAGTCGAAGAGATCGTCCGGGAGGCGTTCCTGAACGTGGGCGCGGATGACCTCGCGGAAGAGGTTGTCCTTGTCGCCGAAATGGCTGTAGACGGTGAGCT
>NZ_JBFUJE010000348.1:0-4157 GCF_056401535.1 Luteibacter sp. P4_E6
GCTGTAGACGGCGCTGATCGGCAGCGAATGTACCGCGAGCACGGAAGCGACGTTGATGACGGTGCCTTCGTGGCGCGACACGAAGGCGGGCAGGACGGCCTGCGTCAGCCGGGTGAGGGCGGTGATGTTCAAGGCCACCTGCTGCAGTGAATCGTCGACCGAGGTGTCCAGGAGCGGACGTAGTCGTGCCATGCCCGCGTTATTGACCAGCATTTGCACGCTGGCATCGCTCCGGAGGACAGCTTCCACCCTGGCAACATCGGCGTCTTTCCCGAGGTCGGCGGCGAGCACGCGCACGTCTACACCGTGGGCCTTGGTGAGCTGTTCGGCGAGCGTGGCCAGACGGTCTGCGCGGCGCGCCACCAGAACGAGGTCGTAGCCGCGAGCGGCCAGACGCTGAGCGTAGACGGCACCAATACCCGAGGAGGCACCCGTGACGACAGCGGTTTTCTTGGAAGAGGACATAGCGGTTACTCCGTGGTCTAACAGTTGAGGGCTCAATCAAAACGTTGAGGGCTCAACTATATGATAGACTTGCGGCTTGTCAATGCTTCAGTGCTCAACCATCCTTGCGTCATGGCGAAAATCTCCAAAAAACCGGGCGCGCATTCCACCGTGGCGGATAAGGCCGGGGCGGACCTGAGCGCTTTTCTTGCCGTCGCTTGCACGAACACCGCCGTTAGGCGGGCAGCGCGCCGGTTGGGAAGTCTGTATGACGAAGCGCTCGAGCCRATCGGCCTGAAGGCGACGCAGATAGGGCTGCTCGCGGAGATCGAGCGATTGGCCTCCGTCAATGGCGGGCAGGTGCCGACGCTGCAGGACCTGGCGACGAAGCTGGCCCTACAGATTTCCGCTGTAACCCACGCGCTGAGGCCTCTTGTCAGGGAAGGCCTGATCGAACTGCGGCCGGACGAGACCGACAAGCGGGCCAAACGCGCTGCGTTGACGTCTGACGGCAGCCGTCTGCTGCATCGCGCGCTAAAGCACTGGGCGGTCGCCAATCAACAGGTCGAGAAGGTGCTCGGTAGCGAGTCGGCTGCGGCGCTGCGGGCGGTCGCGGACTATGTCTCGTCTGACGAGTTTCTTATTGCTTATGGCGCCGACAACGGAAAAGTCCGCTAACACGGCCAACAGCTTCGCGGCATTATGTGAAGAGCCACGAGCGCCTAATGGCGTCGTTGTAAATATGTTGTAAAATAAGCATGAGAATCTTCAGGGGTAGCGAATACGCACGCATTATTTCGTGCGATTAGCCGCAAAATAAAACTGATTTCGCAATATCCGCCCGGTCACCGTCGACTGGGCTTTTTTATGCCTAGGGAAGGCGTGAGAACTTGCTGTGTTACAGCAGGTATTACGCAGAAATGACAGCAGACATCGCACGAACCTTCGATTATCGAAAGATAGTATCGAGCGGTTAACTGCGGATAACGATTCAACCCTTGTAACTCAGGAAACTCCAGTGAAAAGAAACCATCTCTCCATGGCGATCGCCGTCGTCTTTTCGATGACCGCGGGTTCGGTCTGGGCACAGGATGCAACGGGCCAGTCCGAGACGACGACCACGGCGCAGACGCCTGCGCAGCGCAGCGCGTCGAGCACGTCGAACACGACGACCTCCAACGATACGCGCCGCGTGCAGCAGATGAGCAGCGTGCAGGTGCAGGCGGRAAGCCTCACCCTCGGTGCCGGCCTGATGTCGGTACAGACGGCAGCCAAGGCGGTTTCGACGATTACCCGCGACGCCATCGTCAAGGCCTCGCCTGGCGCGAACTTCACCCAGATGATCGGCTCGATCCCTGGCGTGAACGCCGCGACGGATGACGTCACCGGCCTGGCCAACGGCCACTACACGATCCGCGGCTTCGATTCGTCGGACATCGGCATGACGCTCAACGGCGCGCCGATCACTGACTCGGGCAGCTACTCGGTCTACGCGACCGAGTACGGTGACAGCGAGAACATGGGTGACATCACGGTGCTCCAGGGCATCCCGGATATCGACATGCCCGATTCCGGCGCCAGCGGTGGTCACATCGGCTGGGCGACGATCGATCCTTCGCATAAGGCTGGCGTGGATTTCACCCAGAGCCTGGGCAACAACGATTACCGCCGCACCTTCATCCGCCTCAACACGGGTGATACCGGTCCGGTGCGTTCGTGGATTTCGTACTCGCGGAACACCGCCGACAAGTGGCGTGGCCCGGGCGACATGGAAGTGACCAAGGTCGACGGCAAGTCGGTCTGGACGATCGACGACAACAACTCGATCAGTGCCTCGCTGCAGTACAACCGCGAGAACAACATCAACTACCGTTCGCTGACCAAGGCGCAGGTAGCGCAGAACGGTTACCACTACGACTACCTGAACACGTGGTTGCCGGGTAGCTCGACCGCCGCGATCAACAACAACACGTATTACTACGGCCTGCGTACCAACCCGTTCAAGAGCTACATGGCCAGCCTCGACGGTGAGTTCAAGTTCACCGACAGCCTGCGCCTCTCCGTCGTGCCTTACTTCTGGTATGGCAATGGCGGCGGCGGTGCCGGCGCGACGGTGACCGAGAGTCCGACGGGTGCGGATCGCTTCGGCTTCGCCAATCAGGACGTGAACAACAATGGCGTCGTCTCCGGCGCCGACAAGGGCGTGGTCTATTCGTACTCGGCCGCACTCACCTATCGTCCCGRCATCATCGCCAAGTTCAACCAGGACCTCGGTCAGGACAACAGTCTCGAATACGGCGTGTGGTACGAGCGTTCGCGCAAGAGCCAGTCGGATCTCTATGGTCTGGTGAACAGCGAAGGCACGCCGGCGTCGATCTGGGGCGATGACGCCTTCGTGCTCTACCCGAAGAGTGGTCTTGGCCAGAAGGTGTACAACGAGTACACGAACACCGAGATCAAGAAGGGCTTCCTCACCGACAACTGGACGCCGAACGACTACTGGACCTTCACCGCGGGCGTGAGCTACCTGTGGACGAATCGTACGGGCTTCGCGCAGGAATATCCGGGCTCGATCGCCGGTGCCGTCACCAAGCAGCAGTTCACGACGGACGTCGACAAAAACTGGCACAAGGTGCTGCCGACGGCAGGCATCAAGTTCCAGATGGACGAGCGCAACCAGTTCTACATCGGCAGCGGCAAGACCTTCCGTGCACCGCCGAACACGGTGCTCCTGCTGAATTCGTTGGCCAACCAGGAAGCCGCCAACAAGCCGGAAACGGCCTGGAACACGGACCTCGGCTGGCGTTTCTACGGTGACGCGCTCTCGGTCAGCGCCGACGTCTATCGCAGCAACTACAACAACAAGCAGGAAAGCGCGTTCGACGACACGACGGGTTACACGTATTACACATCGATCCGTCGCATGCACATGCAGGGCTTCAGCTCCGAAGCCAGCTACAAGTTGAACACGTACTGGACGGCGTATGCGTCGTACACCTACACCCAGGCCAAGATCGTCGGCAACATCGACGGCGGCGGCGACGGCATCTATCCGGCCAATGGCAAGACCATGCCCGATACCGCCCGCAATATCGGCAACGTGAGCATCGGCTACGACGATGGCGCGCACCTGTGGGCTACGTTGTCCGCACGCGTCACCAGCTCGCTGTACGGTGACTACCTCAACACCGAGCGCGTGGGTGGTTTCACCCAGTTCAACCTCGCCGGTGGCTACCGCTTCGGCGATTGGGAGGCTCTCAAGTCGCCTTACATCAAGGTCAACCTGAGCAACCTGACCGATCGCAAGGCGTTCTCGTATGTCAGCTCGGCGCAGTTCCTCGCGACCACGCAGGGCTCGCTGTACACCAGCTCGCCGACCTATGGTCTGCTGCAGCCGCGTGCGTTCATGATCACGTTTGGCGCGTCATTCAACTAAGCGCTGTTTGCTACGACTGAAAGGCCAGTCCCGTGAGGGACTGGCCTTTTTTTTGGCTCTTCGCGGGATTTCGGGGATGCGGGAGGGGGCGGTTCACTCGTTTTGCGAGTGCGTGTTTTTCGCGGCTCGCGCTGCCGCTCGCGTGGAGGCGTGGGGCGCAGAGCCTTAGCCGCCGGACGTCGCGGCGCAGAGCCTTCGGTGCCCACCCTCGCTGCTCAGACAGGTCCTCCGCGTTCGACAAGGAAAGGCCGCTGCGCGGCCCATGTACCTATTTGGC
>NZ_JBFUJE010000349.1:0-4120 GCF_056401535.1 Luteibacter sp. P4_E6
GCCACGTACCACTGGCTTTCCGCCAACCCGTTTCCACCTGGTACGCCCCGGCGTTGTCCGGTAGCACGCCGGCGCCCGCTGTGAGCGTCACAGTGAACGTCGCGACGATACGCTCGCCACGCGGCTCGATCGTCATCGGCCCCATCAAAACGTGGATCGACTGCCCACGTAATGCATAGACACGCACCAGATTGGCCAGCGACCGCTTGTCCAACTGCCCCGTGTTGCCATCGAAGTCGTCCGTGAGGACTTCCGTAGTGTCGCCGGCCTTCCCCGCCTCGGCCCCCACGACCGTCGCGGCAATGGCCTTGCGCACCTGTTCCGCGTCCGGCGTGTGCCGGCAACCGGCCAGCGCTGCCAACAGCAGAAATGTCAGTGCTATCCAGGCTTTCGACATCGTGTTATCCCTCATGCAGTCTCGTTGCGTTGCGGCTTGCTGCTATACGCGCGCGTATGCTCCAATGCCGCGATCGTACGACAGGCCGCCGTACGACTGCCCTTTGAAGGAGTTCGTCCGATCCATGAGCATTGAGCGTCCGTGGCTTGACCACTATCCGGCCGGCATTCCCGCCGACATCGACGTCAACGCGTACCGCTCCGTGGCGGCCGTCTTCGAAGAGTCCTTTCAGAAATTTCGTGACCGCCCTGCCTACAAGAACTTCGGCAAGGTACTCACCTATGGGCAGATCGACGAACTGTCGGCGGCCTTTGCTGGCTACCTCTCCGGGGAACTCGGGCTGAAGAAGGGTGATCGCCTCGCGATCATGCTGCCGAACCTGTTGCAGTATCCGATCGTGCTGTTCGGCGCCCTGCGCCTCGGCCTGACGGTAGTCAACACCAATCCGCTGTACACCACGCGCGAATTGCACCACCAACTGGAAGATTCCGGCGCGAAGGTGCTCGTTGTCCTGGACAACTTCGCCGCCACCGCCGAGCAGGCGCTGGACGGCACCCAGGTCAAGAACGTCATCACCACCGGTGTCGGCGACATGATCGGGTTCCCCAAGGGGAACATCATCAACTTCGTCGTGAAGAGCATTCGCAAGGAAGTACCGGCTTATAAACTGCCGATGGCCGTCCGCTTCAAGGACGCCCTCGCCCGCGGCAAGTCGCACCCGATGCCGAAGACCGACGTTGGCCACGACGATATCGCTTTCCTGCAGTACACCGGCGGCACCACCGGCGTCGCCAAGGGTGCGATGCTCACCCATCGCAACATGGTCGCCAACATGCTCCAGGCCGATGCCTGGATCAGTGGCTCGGCCAAGGAAGGTGAGGAGATCATCGTCACGGCGCTGCCGCTGTATCACATCTTCTCATTGACGGCGAACGGACTGGTCTTCACGCGCATGGGCGCGCTCAACCTGCTCATCACCAACCCGCGCGACATGAAAGGCTTCGTCAAGGAGCTCTCGAAGGAGCGCTTCACCGCCATCACCGGCGTCAACACGCTCTTCAACGGCCTGCTCAATACCCCGGGCTTTGCCGACCTCGACTTCTCCGGCCTRCACCTCTCGCTCGGCGGCGGCATGGCCGTGCAGCGGGCCGTGGCGGAGCGCTGGAAGAAGACCACCGGCGTGACGCTCGCCGAAGCGTACGGCCTCACGGAAACCTCGCCGGCCGCCTGCATCAACCCGCTGGACCTGAAGGAATACAACGGCTCGATCGGCCTGCCCATTCCCTCCACCTATGTGCAGATCTGGACCGACGACGGCCAGGTGCTGCCCGTTGGCGAAGTGGGCGAGCTGTGCATCAAGGGTCCGCAGGTGATGAAGGGCTATTGGAATCGCCCCGATGAAACGGCCAAGGTGCTTGACGCGAACGGCTGGCTGCGTACCGGCGACATCGCCCGCATGGATGCCAACGGTTACATCTACATCGTCGACCGCAAGAAGGACATGATCCTGGTCTCGGGTTTCAACGTGTACCCGAACGAGATCGAAGACATCGTCATGGCGCATCCGGGCGTGGCCGAAGTGGCGGCGGTCGGCGTCGACGACGAGCACTCGGGCGAGGTAGTGAAGATCTTCGTGGTTCGCAAGGATCCGTCGCTCACCGAGGAGGCCCTGCGCGAGTACTGCCGCGAGAACCTCACCGGCTACAAGCGTCCGAAGCAGATCGAGTTCCGCGATGCATTGCCGAAGACGAACGTCGGCAAGATTCTTCGTCGCGAGCTGCGTGATGAGGATCGGGCGAAACGGAAAGCGGCGCAGGCCTGATTCGAATAAAAAACCCCGCCTCGAGCGGGGTTTTTCGTAAGAGCATCGCCAGCGATCAGTCGTCCTTCCACTCTTCGAGCGTATCCGCATACCCGCCAAGGAACTCCCACAACGGCCTCTGCTTGTCCTCGGGAATAAGGGTATAAGCCATGCCGATCTGGCGCGCCGACACACGCGCAACCATGGCTTCCATATGAATATGCAGGTCGTGACCGAACACCATGTCGAGAATCCAGGTCTGACCGGGCTCCCCACGCCAGCCGAGCGGGCGGCGCAACATGACCCCCGTCGCCGAGATGTCGACAAGATCGGTCGGGTGCGCTTCGCCGCCGCGGCTCATCAGCACCGCGGTCTGCACCTTCATCCGCGCGTGGCGATAGCGCGTGTTCGAACTATCCTTGTCAGACATCAGCGTACTCATCCATTCCGGTTCCTGCTGCACCTTATACGTCGAGTTCGGCATGACCGCACCCCGCACGACTTACCTTGCGTGTCACAAACGGACACATTAGCGCAGTCGTAGCGTTCGCTCGCAACCATGGGCGTTCACTCGCTCCCGCGCGTCTTCAGTACACCCGCGCGAACCAGGGCACCGGCGCCAAAGCGCTCGTTGATCCGGTCCTGCACGCTATCGGAGCGTTTTTCCGAGACCGGGGCGGCAAACATGTCCTGTTGTTCATCGCCGTACCGGGCATCGAACCCCGAAAGCGTTACGCCGAGCAGTCGGAGCCTCGGTCGCGGGTGCTGATTCCACCACAGGTGAAGCAAGCGACGTGCCACAGCATAGATTTCCGGCGTAGCGTTGCCGGGAACGGGCAACTGTGCCTGCCGGCTATGGGTGACGAAGGGCGGCTCACGCAGCTTCACCGACACCGTACGGGCGTCGACACCACGCGATCGCGCCCTTGCCCCCACCCGTTCGCACTGACGTAACAGCCAGGCCTCCGCGATTGGTAGCGCTTCCACGTCGATGTCAAAGGTCCATTCGGAACCGATAGACACCTCGGGAGCGTCCGTCACCACCGGCCGCCTGTCCTCGCCCTGACACAACTGACGCAACTGGGCCGCATGGCGCTCGCCGACGGCCTTGTTCAGCCGCCAGGCATCGGCGCGGATCAGGTCGCCGATGGTGCGAATGCCGACCTTGTGCAGGGACTCCTCCGCCACCTTGCCGACGGTCCACATGCGCCCGATCGGCAGGGGATCGAGGTAGCCCTGCACTTCCTCGGGATGGATGTGCAGGAACCCATCCGGCTTGGACAGCTCACTGGCCAGCTTGGCCAACAGCTTGTTATGCGCCATGCCGACCGAGGCGTTCAGGCCCGTGCGCTCACGGATGGCCTGCTTGACCCGACGGCCAATGGCCTCGATCGACGCGAACAACCGCAGGCTGGCAGTGACGTCGAGGAAAGCCTCGTCCAGCGAGAGGCCCTCGATCATCGGCGTGACCTCACCGAACACCGAGAAGACGATCTCAGAAATTTCGGCGTAACGGGCGTGACGGGGAAAGATATAGATGCCGTCGGGGCAGCGGCGACGCGCTTCGGAGGTGGGCATGGCCGACCGGACCCCATACGTGCGGGCCACGTAGTTACAGGTAGAAACCACCCCGCGACGCCCCAGGCCGGCCACGATCACCGGCTTGCCGACCAGGCTGGGGTCGTCCAGTTCCTCCACGGACGCATAGAAAGCGTCCATGTCGACATGGATGATCGCGCGGGGGGCCTGCTGCATGAGCGATATTGTGCCGGAACCGTGGGGCACCCGGCAGGCAGCCCGCTGGACTTGGGCGGGCGCAGSCGATACCCTGTCGTCAATCGGGTGAACTTATTCGGGCGTCATGCCCTCACCGGTCCGTGGTTCTGGACCGAGAGCGGACCGCTCCCGACGATCTTTCACAG
>NZ_JBFUJE010000350.1:0-4113 GCF_056401535.1 Luteibacter sp. P4_E6
CGGTGACGGCGGTCTGGTTGTCATCAGCGGTCGAGAAGGTCTGCGAGGCCTTGGTCGGCACCGTGGTGTTCTTATCGATCAGCTTGGTCATCACGCCGCCCATCGTCTCGATACCGAGCGACAGCGGGGTGACGTCGAGCAGGAGGACGTCCTTGACGGTACCGCCCAGCACGCCACCCTGGATCGCTGCGCCGACAGCGACGGCTTCATCCGGGTTGACGTCCTTGCGCGGCTCGCGGCCGAAGAAGTCCTTCACGGCTTCCTGCACCTTGGGCATGCGGGTCTGGCCACCGACGAGGATCACCTCGTGGATGTCCGAGATCTTCAGGCCGGCATCGTTCAGCGCCGTGCGGCACGGGTCGATCGTGCCCTTGACCAGGTCTTCCACCAGCGACTCGAGCTTGGCGCGCGTCAGCTTGATGTTGAGATGCTTCGGACCCGAGGCATCTGCCGTGACGTACGGCAGGTTCACGTCGGTCTGGTGAGCCGAGGAGAGCTCGATCTTCGCGCGCTCGGCGGCGTCCTTCAGGCGCTGCAGGGCAAGCTGGTCCTGGCGCAGGTCGATGCCCTGCTCCTTCTTGAACTCTTCGACGAGGTAATCGATGACGCGGTTATCGAAGTCCTCACCACCGAGGAAGGTATTGCCGTTGGTGGACAGCACTTCGAACTGCTTCTCGCCGTCGACGTTGGCGATCTCGATGATCGAGACGTCGAACGTGCCGCCGCCCAGGTCGTACACGGCGATCTTGCGGTCGCGCGCGTCCGTCTTGTCCAGGCCATAGGCCAGCGCAGCCGCGGTCGGCTCGTTGATGATGCGCTTGACGTCGAGGCCGGCGATCTTGCCTGCGTCCTTGGTGGCCTGGCGCTGGCTGTCGTTGAAGTAGGCCGGGACCGTGATGACGGCTTCGGTCACTGCCTCACCGAGGAAGTCCTCGGCGGTCTTCTTCATCTTCATCAGCACCTTCGAGGAGATCTCCTGCGGCGCCATCTTCTTGCCGTCGGCGGTCTGCACCCAGGCGTCGCCGTTGTCATGCGCGACGATGCCGTAGGGGACCAGCTTCAGGTCTTTCTGGACTTCCGCGTCGGTGAACTTGCGGCCGATGAGGCGCTTGACGGCGTAGAAGGTGTTCTTGGGATTGGTCACGCTCTGGCGCTTGGCCGGCGCGCCCACGAGGACTTCGTTGTCCTTGGTGAAAGCCACGATGGACGGCGTGGTGCGATCGCCCTCTGCATTCTCGATGACGCGTGCGGTCGAACCTTCCATCACTGCTACGCAGGAGTTGGTTGTACCGAGGTCGATACCGATGATCTTGCCCATAGTCACGTTGCTCCGAATTTCATGCGGCCCCCGCGGCCGCGACTGTGTTGGAAAATGGGGGTAACCCCCATCGATTCAATATCTTTGGTGAAGCTGTTCAGTTGTCGCGCACCACGGCGACGAGCGCCGGACGCAGCAGACGGTCGTTGAGCACGAAGCCCTTCTGGACCACGGCGACAACGGTGTTGGGCGCGTGCTCGTTCGAATCGACCGAGCTGATGGCCTGGTGGTGCGCCGGATTGAACGGCTGGTGCAGCGGATCGACCACGGAAAGTCCGTTCGCCTGGGTGACCTTCTCCAGCTGCTTCAGCGACATATCCAGACCTTCGCGCAGGGTCTTCGCATCCGCGGCCTGATTGGCCAGGCCCAGGGCGATGCCGTCGTACACCGGCAGAAGCTCACCGAGCAGCTTCTCGTTGGCGAAGCGGCGGGCCTGGTCGATATCGCGCTGCATACGGCGGCGCTGGTTCTCGATCTCCGCCTTTTCGCGCAGCACCGTCTCGCGCGCCTGGGCCAGTTCGGTTTCCATCGCGGCCAGCTTGATGTTCAGGGCCTCGATCTCGGCATTGACGCCGTTGTCGGCCACACCGCCGTCCTGCGCCGGATCCGGCACGTGGGGATCGTTGTTTTGCATTACTTGCTCCAAATGTCAGCGTACCGACCCCTCCGAGGAAGGGTCGAACATTCGCGGGAAATACTAAACCCGCCTCCCGTGGCGGTTTATGAGGTCGCCGCGGCGCGATTCAAGGCGTCGCTAAGCAGTGAGGCGGTGGCTTGTACCACCGGAATCACGCGCTCATATGCCATACGCGTCGGTCCAATAACTCCGATCGCGCCCAGCATGCGGCCCTGCGTGCCGTAGGTGGCGGTGACGATGCTGCAACCGTCGAGGGCCGAAAAACCGGACTCCTCGCCGATGAACAAGCGTACGCCAGGGGCTTTGACGCACATTTCCATGAGCTGAAGCAGGTCTCGCTTCTGCTGGAAAGCGTCGAAAAGGTCGCGGAGCCGCTCGATATCGGCCAGCTCGGAATAACCCATCAGGTTGGTCTGGCCACTGACCAACACATCGTCAGCGTCCTCGTCGGAGCTGAACGAAGCGGTGGCCAGTTCGACCACGCCGGTGAGCAGGCGATTGAGTTCGCCGCCGGCCTCGCGCAACTCGGTGGCCAGATGCGCGCGGATATCCGCCAGCCGGAAGCCGGCGAACTGGGCATTGAGGTAGTTGGCCGCCTGCTCCAGCTCCGCCGATTCGAGGGGCCGGGCCAGCTGGACCACGCGGTTCTGCACCTGGTTATCCGAGAAAACCAGGATCACCAGCACCCGCGCATCGGGCAAATTGACGAAATCGATATKCCGTAGCGGAAAGTCGCCCTGACGCGGCACGGTAACCACGCCGGCGAAGTGGGTCATGGCCGATAGCAGGTGTGAGACGTTGCCAAGCAGGTCGCGCGTGGTCGTCTGGTGCGGCGGCAGGCCACCCTGCAGGCGGGCCATCTCGTCGCGCGGCAGCGGCTTGAGCTCGAGGAGGCTGTCGACGAACAGGCGCAGGCCGCGCGGGGTGGGGATTCTTCCGGCCGAGGTATGCGGCGAGGAGACCAGCCCGGCCTCTTCGAGGTCGGCCATGATGTTGCGGATGGTCGCGGGGCTGACTTCCAGGCCCGACGACTTCGCCAGCGTGCGTGAGCCGACCGGCTCACCGTCTGACAGGTATTGAGAGATCAGGGTACGCAGCAGCCGGCGCGCGCGTGCATCGATGTCGTGACCGGAAAACGGATTCATGCGCGTGGGCGGGCCGGAGGGTTGGTTCGTCCGGCTATCAATAAGGTCTCGACGCTCCTGTTGCAAGTCTCGGCTTCTGCGACGCGCCTCCCGCTACAATCGGCGCGATTCCATCCGCCGCCATCGGTAGCCATGCTCACCTCGCTCTACGTCCGCCAGTTCGCCGTCGTCGAAGAAGCCGAGATTGCCTTCGGGCCAGGGCTCACCGTGGTCAGCGGCGAGACCGGCGCCGGCAAGTCCCTGCTCGTGGACGCCCTCATGCTCCTGGCCGGCGCCCGCGCCGACAGCGGCATGGTGCGTTCGGGCAGCGACCGCGCCGAGCTCGCCGCGGAATTCGACCTCACCGGCCTGCCCGAGGCCACCGAATGGCTGCGCCAGGAAGAACTGGACGACGGCGAGACCTGCCAGCTGCGCCGCGTGATCCGCGTCGAAGGCAGCTCGCGCGGCTGGATCAACGGCCGCCCGGCGAGCCTCGCCCAGATGTCGGCGCTGGCTGCGCTCATCGTTGAGATCCACGGTCAGCACGAGCACCAGGCCCTGCTTTCGCGCCAGCATCAGATGGCCTTGCTGGACGCCTACGCCGGCAACGAGGTGCTGCAGACGAGCGTTCGCGAGACCGCGAAGTCGTGGCGTGAGGCTGTCGCCCGCATCCGCACGCTCTCCGGTGGTGACGATCGCGAGCGTCAGATCGAGTTGCTCGCCCACGAACTGGAAGAACTGGATCGGTGGGCCCTGGTCCCCGCCGCGCTGGAAGAACTCGAAGCGCAGCATCGCCGCCTGGCCAACGCCGGAAGGCTGGCCGAAGGCGCCAATGGCGTGGTCGAAATCCTCGATGGCGAGAGTGAGTTCGCGGTCGGTCGCGCCCTGCTCCGCGCTCATGCCGAGCTGTCGCGACTTGCCGAACTAGATGCCTCGCTGGTCCCTACCCTCGAATTGCTCGACAGCGCCCAGATCCAGCTGGGCGAAGCCGTGGACGGTCTGGGCCGCTACGCCCAGGACGTGGAACTCGACCC
>NZ_JBFUJE010000351.1:0-4097 GCF_056401535.1 Luteibacter sp. P4_E6
CCTTCCTGCCATGCAACTGGAGCCAGAAATTGTTCTCGCGATCGATGTGGAAGGGCGTGACCGACGGCGGCGCGGAGATGAAGATGAATCCGGTGACGTTGAAAATGCCCGGCTGCTCGCGCTCGATCGTTGCCCGTACGCCGTCGATGATGGCTTCGAGCAGCGCGCGGTATCGCGGTATCGCCTCCACGTTATAGAGCGCAATCCACGAGCCGGTCTCTTCGATTCGCTCGAAGACGTCGTCGATATCGCGTCCGTCCGGATGYCGTGCGTCGTGGCGGAACGCCGAGGCCTGGGTCATGCCGGGCTTGACGAACCGGCACTTCTCCAGCGGCATGAGTTCCTTCGCCAGCCGTGCGAGCGCCGGTAACTGGAACAGGGGATGTCTATCGAAATCGTGGCGCAGCCGGTTAATCCGGTGCGTCGAGAATCCCTGTGGGTCGAGAGGCTGTACGCTCATGGTGATCGCTCCCCTGATGGCCAGAGCCGCCCTGCCTGGCATAGGAGAAGCGTCGTACTAACTTGCGGGCTTCGCTATCGGGCGCACGGTCTAACCGCAAGGTATTGCGTAAATCTACGGAGTGATCTGCCTCCGGCACGAAAACGGAAAGGGGCCCGAAGGCCCCTTTGTTCATGTCCGAATAGGTGTCACGCCGCCCTGGCAAGCCTCGAAGCCGTCACCGGCTTATTACGAAAGGCCACCCCCATCCGGTTGAAGGCGCTCATCAGCGCGATCGCGGTGGAGAGATCGGCGAGCTCTTTTTCGCCGAACTCAGCGGCGGCGGCAGCGTAATCGGCATCCGGCACGCCGGTGTCGGCGACCATGGCAACCGACTCCGCCCAGGCCAGCGCGGCCTGTTCGCGCGTGCTGAAGACATCGCCCGATTCACGCCATGCGGCGGTCAGGATCAGCTTCTCGAAGGGGACGCCATGCTTGTGCATGTCCTGCGAGTGCATGTCGATGCAGTAGGCACAGCCGTTGATTTGCGAGACACGAAGGAAAACGAGGTCGACGAGGTTCTTGTCCAGGCCGCTCTGCGAGAGGTAGCCGTAGACGGCGACAAAGCCCTTCATGGCGTCGGGAGCGATCTTCATGTAGTCGATGCGGTTGCTCATGGTGCGTACTCCGGCAGAGGAAATGGATGGTCGGTATGGGTATAGCTTGCGATCGGAACGGGCCATCCGAAAGAGCCAAGAATGTTCTTCTTCGATGTACCATCCGGCCATGGACGGTTCCTTCGGCATTTCCCTCGACCGCGCAGGACGGCTCTCGCTGTCCGAGCAGATCGCGGACGGTATCCGCGCGGCCATCCGCGAGGGGCGGCTGGCGCCCGGCGCGCGGTTGCCTTCGTGGAACGACCTCGCCATCCAGCTCGGCGTAGCCCGGGGCACCGTGCGCACGGCCTACGAGCGGCTGGCCGATGGCCAGTTCATCGTTGCAGCGGGCGCCGCTGGAACGCGCGTCGCGCGGCGTCCGCCCGCCATGCGGCCGGAGCCGGAGGCTCCCCGGCCCCGTCGGGCTTTCGGCGCCTTCGCGTCCGGCCCGACGCTGCCGGCGCCGTTCCAGGTGGGGGTACCCGCGGCGGATCTCTTCCCGGCGGCGCTCTGGTCGCGCATGCTCGCCCAGGCGGCGCGCGATGCCGCGATGATGCCGGCTGGCTATCCCGATCCCCGTGGCGAGCCGAAGCTGCGTGCGGAGATAGCGGGTTACCTCGCGGTGGCGCGTGGCTTCGCCTGTCAGCCTTCCCAGGTGTTTGTCACCAACGGATACGCCGGTGCCCTGAGCATCACCCTGCGCGCGCTCAAGCTGCACGGTGCGCGCGCGTGGGTCGAAGATCCCGGCTACCCCTTCGCACGGACGGCCCTCGCCTGGGCCGGACTCACCTGCGTGCCGGTGCCTGTGGACGGCGAGGGCCTGGACGTGGCCGCTGGCATGGCACGCGCCCCGGATGCGCGCGTGGCCCTGGTCACGCCAGGTCAGCAGGCCCCGCTGGGCGTGACGCTTTCCCTGGATCGACGGCATGCCCTGCTGGACTGGGCTCACGCGGGCGACCGCTGGATTGTCGAGGACGACTACCTCGGCGAGCTCCAACTGGCCCGGCGTGCCGCACCCGCACTGGCATCGATGGACGCCAGGCGGGTCGTCCATATCGGCACCTTCAGCAAGACGATGTCGCCCGCGCTACGGGTGGGCTATCTGGTCGTGCCGCTCGATCTGGTCGGTCAGGTGACCGAGGTGGTGGGCACGCTGGATCCCGCGCCGCCCCCTTCCGTCCAGCTGGCGCTGGAGGCGTACATGCGCGACGGCCATTACCTGCGTCACCTGCGCCGTATGAAGCGTGCCTATGCCGAGCGGCGGGATGCCCTGGTGACGGCGTTGAACGGGTTGGGGATCGATCATGAGCCCGCTGGCCTCGCGATCCACATCCGTTTGCCCGAGGGTATGGACGATGTCAGCGTGGCCCGCGACGCACTGGCCGAATATCTTTCACCGATTCCGGTGTCCCCCTGGTACGCGGGTGGGGTTGAGTCGCGAAGCGGATTGCTTCTGGGTGTCACCAATGTGCCGCCCGAACACGCGGCAGCGTTCGCCGAGCGTCTCTGGCGGATCGTGCAACGCCAGGGCGCGTGAGATAATCACGCTTTCAACGGAAACATCGTTTGTCCATCATCCCCGACATCCTGCCGGCTCCGACCGACTCCTTCACCGACGCCGACCGTGCGTGGATGGCGCGCGCACTCGCGCTGGCCGAGCACGCGCGCGACGCCGAAGGTGAGGTGCCCGTGGGAGCCGTGCTGGTCATGGATGGCGTGGCGGTCGGCGAAGGCTGGAACCGGAATATCACGCTCAACGATCCGACCGCGCATGCGGAGATCCAGGCCTTGCGAGCGGCGGGGCAGGCGGTGTCGAACTATCGTTTTCCGGGGTCCACGCTGTATGTGACGCTGGAGCCTTGCGCCATGTGTGCCATGGCCATGGTGCATGCCCGCGTCGGCCGTGTCGTGTTCGGGGCAACAGACCCCAAGACAGGCGCGGCGGGCAGTGTGTTCGATACGCTGGTTTCCGATCGGCACAACCACCGGGTGGACGTACAGGGCGGTCTGGAAGCCGGGGCCGCCAGCGACATGCTGCGCCAGTTCTTTCGTGCGCGACGCTAAGCGTAAGGCGCGAGCGCTTCCGCACAGGATTGCTCGATCTTCAGCGTCAGCAGTGCATCGGCGCGTGTCACACCGAGGTTGACCGACGCGATGGGTAGCCCGCGCCGGGAGGCTTCGAGCACGAAGCGATAACCCGAATAGACCATCAGCGATGAGCCCACCACGAGCATGGCATCTGCCCGGCCCAGATGAGCCCACGCGGTGTCGACACGTGCGCGCGGCACGTTCTCGCCGAAGTACACGACATCCGGCTTGAGGATCCCGCCGCACACCGTGCATGCGGGAATCTCGAAGTGGGAGAAGTCCACCCCGTCGAGATCGGCGTCGCCGTCGGGTGCGATGGTGGCATGAAGGTCCAGCCACGTTGGGTTGGCGGCTTCAAGTCGTGACTGCATGGTGTCGCGACGGGTGATATCCCCGCATTGCATGCAGCGCACGCGGTCGAGTCGCCCGTGCAGATCCACGACGTTGATGCTCCCGGCGGCCTCATGCAGGCCGTCGACATTCTGCGTGAGCAACAGCTCGATGCGCCCGCTGTGCTCCATGGCGGCAAGGGCTCGATGGGCCACGTTCGGCTGCACGCTGCCGAAGTGACGCCAGCCGATCATGCCCCGCGCCCAGTACCGTGCCCGCGCGGGCGGACCGCTCATGAACATCTGCAGGGTCATCGGCGGGCTGCGTTTCCAGGCGCCCTGGACATCGCGGTAATCGGGAATGCCGGAGTCCGTGCTGATGCCCGCGCCCGTGACGACGAACAGGCGCGAGTACGTCTGCAGGAACGCGCGAAGCGGGTCGTCGGTCTCGTGGGCGGGCAGGGTATTCACGGCCGTGAGACTATAGCCGATCGCTGTCGCGGTGTTCGCGTAGCAGGTCCAGGATGRCCGCGGCGTCATCGCCGAAGTCACGGACCGAACGGTCGATCGCTTCGTGGCGGCCGG
>NZ_JBFUJE010000352.1:0-4095 GCF_056401535.1 Luteibacter sp. P4_E6
GGCTTTCAACGCCGCCTGGTGCCAGCGGGGACCGTATTCGCCGCCGCCGCGGATATTGGCGATGACGTAAACGCCACCCTTTTCCAGCCAGGCGCGTCCGGCACCCGCGGCATAGGCCGGCTCGAGCGATATCTCGAAACCGCCGTAACCGTAGACCAGGGTCGGGTTAGTGCCGTCGGCCTTCAGGGCCTTCGGCGCGATTTCGAAGTAGGGCACCTTGGTGCYGTCCTTGGAGGTGACGAAGTGCTGGCTGACGACGAACTTCGAGGCATCGAAGAAGGCCGGGCTGTGCTTGATCGCCTCGCGCTCACCCTGGCCGAGGGTGCCGTAATAGAGCGTGGTGGGCTGCAGGAAACCGGTCACGGTGAGGAAGTATTCGTCCGTGTCGTCGGCATCGATACCGCCGGCCTGCATGTTGCTGAGGGCCGGTGCACCGCTGAGCGTATCTTCCTTCCAGGCACCGGTATCGGCTGGCGTCAGGACCTTGATCTGGGTGACCACGTCGTGCGACACGGTGAGGATCAGATGGTGGCGCGTCCACGAATGACCCGCCAGCGACGTGTGCTCGTCGGGTGTGAAAAGTACGGTGAAGTCGCGCTTGCCAGCCATGAAATCGTCGAACTTCGTGGCGACCAGCGAGCCGGAGGGATAGGTCTTGCCGCCGACCGTCCACGCCGTGCGCAGCTCGACAAGCAGCCATTCGCGTTCGACATCGGTCTCGGCGTCGTTGGGCACGTCGATCTTCGTCAGCGAGCCGTCCTTGCCGCGCAGGAAGGTCTCGGAGCTGTAGAACTCCAGTGCGCGCTGCACGAAATCGCGCTCGAAGCCCGGCGTGCGATCGCGATAGGCCGAGATGGAAAGGTCGTTGTCCTTACCTTCGTACACGGTTTGAGCGGAAGCCAGCGGCGTGCCGCGCTTCCATTCCTTGACGATGCGCGGGTAGCTCGAGGTGGTCATCGAGCCCGGACCGAAATCCGTGGCGACATAGATATGGTCGTCGTCGATCCAGGCGACCTGGCTCTTGGCCTCCGGCAGGGCGAAGCCGTCCTTGATGAAGCCCTTGGTCGAGAGATCGAACTCGCGGATCACGTCGGCATCCGCACCGCCGCGCGACAGCGAGACGAGGCAGCGGCGGTAGTCCGGCTTCAGGCACTGCACGCCGTGCCATACCCAGTTCTCTTTTTCGGACGCGGCGAGCGCATCGAGATCGATCACGGTGTCCCAGGCCGGCTTGTCCTTGCGGTACTCGGCCAGCGTGGTACGGCGCCACAGGCCCTTGGGGTGCTGCTTGTCGCGCCAGAAGTTGTAGAAGTGGTCGCCGATCTTCGAAACCATCGGGATCTTCGCGTCGGAATCGAGCATCTCCAGGAGGCGCGCGTCCAGCGTCTTGAAGTCCTGGCTCTCGGCGTACTTCGCCACGGTCTCGGCGTTACGCGCCTTGACCCACTCGAGCGGCTTGGCGCCGTCGATATCGTCCAGCCAGAGATTTTCGTCATCGGCTCCGGCCTGGGTGGCGGGAGCGGCGGTATGCGGGGTGTCGTGGGCTTGAGTCATGCCACTGAAGGTAAGGGCGATGACGAGCGCAATCCAGCGTCGATGCATGGTTCCGGGTTCCGAGATTGAGCGGAACCCGGACCATAGCTTACCCGGCGGGCCCGAAGGCCCATGACTTCCGGGCTACTCCTACCAAGTCAGAGGCCGCATGGCTCAGAGAAACGGAATCAGCAACAGCGCCACGATGTTGATGATCTTGATCAGCGGATTCACCGCCGGGCCCGCCGTGTCCTTGTACGGGTCGCCCACGGTGTCGCCGGTGACGGCGGCCTTGTGCGCGTCCGAACCCTTTCCACCGAAGTTGCCATCCTCGATGTACTTCTTGGCGTTGTCCCAGGCGCCGCCACCGGTCGTCATCGAGATGGCAACGAACAGGCCGGTGACGATGGTACCGATCAGCACGCCACCCAGCGCCTGCGCGCCCGCCTCGGAGCCGCCCAGCCACTTGAAGCCGAAGAGCACCACCACCGGCACCAGCACCGGAAGGAGTGAAGGCACCAGCATTTCGCGAATCGCCGAACGCGTGAGCATGTCCACCGCGCGGGAATAGTCAGGCTTGGTCGTGCCCTCCATGATCCCGGAGATCTCGCGGAACTGGCGGCGCACTTCCTCGACCACGGCGCCTGCCGCGCGACCCACCGCTTCCATGGCCATGGCCGCGAACAGGTACGGAATCAGACCGCCGATCAGCAGGCCGATGATCACGTAATGGTTGGAAAGGTCGAAGCGTATCTCCGTGCCGCCAAAGTGTTCGTTGAGGTTGTGCGTGTAATCGGCGAACAGCACGAGGGCGGCGAGACCGGCCGAACCGATGGCATAGCCCTTGGTCACGGCCTTGGTCGTGTTGCCCACGGCGTCGAGCGGATCGGTGACGCCGCGCACCTCGGGCGGCAGGTCCGCCATCTCGGCGATGCCGCCGGCGTTATCGGTAATCGGGCCATACGCGTCCAGCGCCACGATCATGCCGGTCATRCTGAGCATGGCCGTCGCCGCGATGGCGATCCCGTACAGCCCGGCGAACGCGAAGGCGCCCCAGATGGCCGCGCAAACAGCCAGCACAGGCAGGGCCGTGGACTTCATCGAGACGCCGAGGCCGGCGATGATGTTCGTCGCGTGGCCCGTGGTGGACGACTTGGCCACATGGCGCACCGGCCCGTATTCCGTTGCCGTGTAGTACTCGGTGATCACCACCATGGCCCCCGTGAGCACCAGGCCGATGATCGCGCAGCCGTAAATGCGGCCGGCGCCATAGGCGGAATCCGCCATCATCGACTGGGTGATCGGCCAGAAGGCAATCGCGGCGAGCAGGGCGGAAACGAAGACGCCGGCATACAGCGCATTCATGATCTTGCCGCCGCGGGTCTTCACGAAGAACGTGCCGATCACCGACGCGATGATCGACGCCCCGCCCAGCACCAGCGGGAACAGCACCCCCGACGGACCGGTCTCGGTCGCCATCACGCCGCCGAGCAGCATGGTGGCGATCAGGGTCACGGCGTAGGTYTCGAASAGGTCGGCSGCCATGCCGGCGCAGTCGCCGACGTTRTCGCCSACGTTRTCSGCRATSAYCGCCGGRTTGCGYGGRTCRTCTTCSGGAATGCCGGCTTCSACCTTGCCGACSAGATCSSCGCCSACGTCGGCRCCCTTGGTGAAGATCCCACCACCGAGGCGAGCGAAAATCGAGATCAGCGACGAACCGAAGGCCAGGCCGATCAACGCGTGCAGCGCGTGGGTGCGTTCATACCCCATGTGCAGGAGGATGCCGTAGTAGCCCGCGACGCCGAGCAGGGCGAGTCCCACGACCAACATGCCGGTGACGGCGCCGCCACGGAAAGCTACCGCGAGGGCAGAAGAAAGGCCGCTTCTGGCGGCCTCGGCGGTACGAACATTGGCACGAACCGACACGTTCATGCCGATGTAGCCGGTAGCCCCCGACAGGAGCGCCCCCAGCGCGAAGCCGATGCCTGTTCCCCAGTCGAGGAAGACACCAATAAGGAGCAGAAGGACGATGCCGACGACGCCGATGGTGGCGTACTGGCGGTTGAGGTATGCGCGTGCGCCTTCCTGGATGGCCGCGGCGATCTCCTGCATGCGCTCGTTGCCTGGCGATCTGGCAAGCACCCAGCTGACCGAAAACGCGCCGTACAGAATCGCAACGACCGCACATGCCAGCGCGATCCATAAACCGTACTGTTGCAGCATCGAAGCCTCCCCAAGTTGTGGGAGCCCGCCATGGGGCTCGACCCGAGTATAGGCAGGGGAGGCCGCCGAAGGCGTTGTGCGCTGCGGGACAGGCCACTAAGAAGGCTCGCCTTCGGCCTCGCGGGCTCGGCTTTGCCATCGCTCTCTACACTTGGGCGCTTCGCGAGGAGACCTTGGTGCCCACCCTCGCGGCTCAGACACGTCCTCCGCGTTCGAGAAGGAAAGGCCGCTCCGCGGCCCCTGTTCTTATTGGCCTACGGCCGCTCCACTTGTGCGGAACTCGCCTCGAGGGTGGACACCAAGGTCTTTCACGACGATACGGTTGAGTGGAAGGAGAGC
>NZ_JBFUJE010000353.1:0-4072 GCF_056401535.1 Luteibacter sp. P4_E6
CCACACCTCCGACCAGCACCCCTGGTTCCAGCGCGCACGGGCGGCGAAAGCAGGCTCGGCGGCGCGGAACTTCTACGTGTGGTCGGATACGGACCAGGCTTACGACGGCACCCGCATCATCTTCCTCGACACTGAAAAGTCGAACTGGACCTGGGATCCGGTGGCTGGCCAGTATTTCTGGCACCGCTTCTTCTCGCACCAGCCGGACCTTAATTTCGACAATCCGGCGGTGCTGAAGGCGGTCCTCGACGTGATGCGCTTCTGGCTGGACATGGGCGTGGATGGCCTGCGTCTGGACGCCGTGCCGTACCTGATCGAACGCGAAGGGACCAATAACGAGAACCTTCCCGAAACGCACGACATCCTCAAGGTGATGCGCGCGGAAATCGACCAGCACTATCCCGATCGCATGCTCCTGGCCGAGGCCAACCAGTGGCCCGAAGACACGCAGGATTACTTCGGCAACGGCGACGAATGCCATATGGCCTTCCATTTTCCGCTGATGCCGCGCATGTACATGGCGATCGCSMRKGAAGACCGYTTCCCGATCACCGACATCATGCGGCAGACSCCGGMMATCCCGGARAACTGYCARTGGGCGATCTTCCTKCGCAAYCAYGACGAGCTSACGCTCGAAATGGTGACSGACRASGAACGCGAYTACCTGTGGCAGACCTATGCCGCTGACAAGCGCGCGCGCATCAATCTCGGTATCCGTCGCCGGCTGGCGCCGCTGCTCGAACGCGATCGCCGCCGTATCGAACTGATGAACGCGTTGCTGCTGTCGATGCCCGGGACGCCGGTGCTGTATTACGGTGACRAGATCGGCATGGGTGACAACATTCACCTGGGCGATCGCGATGGTGTGCGTACGCCGATGCAGTGGTCGGTCGATCGCAATGGTGGATTTTCGCGCGCCGATCCCGCCAGCCTTGTCCTGCCGCCGATCATGGATCCGCTCTACGGCTACCAGGCGATCAACGTCGAGGCACAGTCCCGCGACCCTCATTCGCTGCTGAACTGGACGCGCCGCATGCTCGCCGTGCGCAAGCGCTACAAGGCCTTCGGGCGCGGCACGCTCAAGTTCCTGTACCCCGGCAATCGCAAGGTGCTCGCGTATCTGCGTGAGTTCGACGGCGAGCACGTGCTTTGCGTGGCAAACATGTCGCGTTCCCTGCAGGCGGTCGAGCTCGACCTCGCGTCCTTCGACGGCCAGGTGCCGATCGAAATCATGGGTGGCTCGTCATTCCCTCCGGTGGGGCAGTTGCCCTACCTTCTGACCGTGCCTCCGTACGGCTTCTATGCCTTCCAGATCTGCCCGAACGCGCAGATGCCGGAATGGCACGAGATTCCCGCCGAGCCCTTGCCCGACTACGAAACCCTGGTGGTTCGTGGTGCCCTTGTCGACGGCCCGGTGATGGCGCATCACCGTGGGGTTATCGAGAAGCAGGTGCTGCCGACCTACCTTGGTGTGCGCCGCTGGTTTGCGGCCAAGGATCGGGGTATCGAGTCGGTAAAGATTCTCTACGCCGTGCCCTGGCCCGATCGTGGCGACGATCTCGTGTTCACGGAAATCGAAGCAACCCTTGCCGACGGCGGCACCGAGCGCTACAGCCTTCCGGTCGGCATCGTCTGGGAAGACGAGAGTCCGACGGCGCGATCGCAGCAGCTGACGCTCGCGCGTGTGCGCCGTGGTCGCCGTATCGGCCTTCTCACCGACGGCTTCTCGCTCGAGGCGTTTGCATCCGGTCTGCTGATCGGCCTGCGCAACGAGGTGGAGCTACCGGTGAATCGCGGCTTCGTGCGTTTCGAACGCACGGATGCCTTCGACCCGGATGCCTTCGCCAGTGACGTTGAAAACCGCTGGATGACGACCGAACAGTCGAACAGTTCGATGATCCTGCACGACCAGGGCGTGTTGAAGCTGTTCCGTCGCACCTCGGCCGGGATCAATCCCGAAGTGGAGATGGGCCGTTTCCTCACCGAGAAGGGTTACGCCAACACGTCGCCGCTGCTTGGCGAGGTGGTACGTGTCGACGAACACGGCGATCGCACGACCATCGCTGTCCTACAGGGCTTCCTGCGCAACCAGGGTGACGCCTGGCGCTGGACCCTGGACTTCCTGCGTCGCAGCTATGACGAGTACAGCCACTCCAACGACGACGAGCGCCGTGCAGAAATCGAAGGCGGCTACGACGCGTTCGCTGCCGCGGTGGGTACGCGTCTTGGCGAGCTTCACGCGCTGTTGGCGAAGCCTTCCGAGTTTCCGGCGTTCGATCCTGAAACGGCGACGGCAACCGTGGCGAATGCCTGGCGCGACAGCGTGCGTGAGCAGGTGAAGCGCGCGGTGGCTTCGCTCGATCATGCCACGGAGGTATCCGAAGGCGTTCACGGCGATATCGAGGCGGTCCATGGCCTGGTGGCCACCCTGGACAAGCACATCGGCGAGCTGTCGAAGGCAGGCGAGGGCGCGCTGCTCACTCGCACCCATGGCGATTTCCATCTGGGCCAGATCCTCGTGGTCCAGGACGACGCGTACATCATCGACTTCGAAGGCGAGCCGGCCCGTCCGCTGGAAGAACGCCGTGGCAAGCACACGCCCCTGCGCGACGTCGCCGGCTTCCTGCGCTCTCTGCATTACGCGGCCGCCATGGCCCGCCGTGGTGAAGACGGCCTGGCACCCGTGGAAGATGAGGGGTTCGGTCAGTACCTGGCCCGATTCCGTGCGCGCTCGTCGAGGGTTTTCCTGGAAGCCTACCGTGGCGTACTGGACGCGGCGCCCGTGCGCTGGGTCAATGCCGGCGACCTCGGGCCACTGCTCGAACTCTTCATTATCGAGAAGGCCGCCTATGAGGTCAGCTACGAGGCCGCGAACCGGCCGGGCTGGCTTGACGTGCCGCTGCGTGGCCTGCTTCATGCGGCCCGCGGCGACACCGCCACAGAACTGAAGGAGGATACGTGACCGACGCACGTAGCTACGGACTGACCGACGCCGCTGCGGTGGCCGCGCTGGTGGAGGGCCGCCACGGTGACCCCTTCGCCTTGCTTGGGCCGCACACGGTCGACGGACGGCGCGTTGTCCGCACCTTGCAACCCGGCGCGCTCGGCGTCGAGCTGATCGACGCGGCGGGTAAGCCGGTTGCGGAACTGCGGCGCGTTCATGACGGTGGTCTTTTCGCCGGGCACGCTCCCGACGACGCGAGGTACCGGCTGCGCGTTCGCTGGCCCGGGGCAAGCCATGACACACACGATCCTTACGGCTTCGGTACGTTGTTGGCCGACGACGATCTGGGACGGATGGCCGACGGGACACATGTCGAACTGTTCCGTGTTGTCGGTGCGCATCCCATCACGATCGACGGCGTGCACGGCGTGCGCTTTGCTGTCTGGGCGCCGAACGCGCAGCGGGTAAGCGTGGTCGGTGACTTCGACAGCTGGGACGGGCGTCGCCACCCGATGAGGAAGCGCGTTCCGTCGGGCGTGTGGGAACTGTTCGTGCCGGGTCTGCTCGCAGGCGCACGCTACAAGTACGAGATCTGGGGTGCCGACGGGTCGCTCACGCAACGTGCGGATCCCGTCGCACTGGCCGCGGAGCTACCGCCCGCGACGGGCTCCATCGTGGCTGACCCGACCGCCTTCCATTGGACGGATGGTGAGTGGTTGCGCAAGCGCGGCGCGTTACACCACGCCGGTTCGCCACTGTCGATCTACGAATTGCACGCGGGCTCCTGGCTGCGGGGCAAGGACAACGAAGAACTGCACTGGGACGACATCGGCGAACGGCTGATTCCGTATGTCGCCGGGATGGGCTTCACGCACATCGAACTCCTGCCGATTTCGGAGCATCCGTTCGGTGGCTCGTGGGGTTACCAGCCGCTGGGACAGTTCGCGCCCACGTCGCGTTTCGGCACGCCCGAAGCATTCGCCCGGTTCGTCGACCGCTGCCACGAAGCCGGGGTTGGCGTCATCGTCGATTGGGTGCCCGCGCATTTTCCCACCGATATCCACGGTCTGGCGCACTTCGACGGCACGCCGCTCTACGAGCACGCGGATCCGCGGGAAGGTTTTCACC
>NZ_JBFUJE010000354.1:0-4070 GCF_056401535.1 Luteibacter sp. P4_E6
GCCCTGCAGCGTATGGGCTATCGGAGCGTCTCATCCGTTGCGGGTGGCGTTGGCGCCTGGAAGGCTGCCGGCTTGCCGGTGGTTGCTGGTTCGCTCGATGCCGACGCCGCCGAGCGGTACGCACGCCAGGTCTTGCTGCCGCAGGTGGGCGAAGCCGGGCAGGCGAGGCTGGCCGATGCCCGCGTGGCCGTGATCGGAGCGGGTGGACTCGGTGCGCCCGCGCTGCTCTACCTGGCCGCGGCCGGCGTCGGTCATATCACCATCATCGACGATGATCGTGTCGAGCGCTCCAACCTGCATCGTCAGGTCGTCCATGCGGATGCCCGCGTCGGCATGAGCAAGGTCGAGTCCGCGCGGATGACGCTTGCTGCGTTGAACCCCCGTATCCACGTGCGCGCCGTGAACGAACGCCTGCGTGCGGACAACGTGGAAGCTCTGATTGGTGACCACGAGGTGGTCATCGACGGCGCCGACAATTTCGCGACGCGCTACCTCCTGGCTGCCGCGACACGCCGGCTCGGCATCCCCATGGTCTACGCGGCGATCGAGCGATTCACGGGGCAGGCGAGTGTGTTCGATCCGCGCCGCGAGGATTCGCCGTGTTATCGCTGCCTGTTCCCCGAGCCGCCCGCCGCAGCGGACGCGCCGAACTGCAGCGAAGCCGGCGTGCTCGGCGTGCTGCCGGGCCTGGTTGGGCTGGTGCAGGCGACCGAGGCGATGAAGCTGATCCTGGGTATCGGTCAGCCTCTCGTCGGACGGTTGCTCACGTATGACGCCCTCGGCATGCGTTTTCGCGAACTGACGTTGAAGCGCGATCCGGCATGCCCGGGATGCAGCCGCGACGCCCGGTTTACCGGTTACGTCGACCTCGAGCGAATGTGTGCAGCGGCGGGGTAGGAACCGAGGCATCGGCTCCTACACGAGCAGGTCGCTGGGAATGACGGAGTACATGGCTGCGTCTACTGATTTACCTTTTAAAACAAGTCGGTTACGTAACATTCCTTCGAATGTACCTCCGATGCGTTCAGCTGTTCTGCGACTCGCCAGGTTGTCGTGCGCGACCACGATCTCAAGGCGCGAAATGCCTACCGTTTCGAAGGCAAAGCGAGCGGCAAGTCGGCCTGAATGACCTGCAATACCAGTACCTTGTGCTGACTCTCTCACCCAATACCCGAGGTTCGCCAGGCGATGCTCGCGGTTGAAGTGATTGACTCCCATGCCGCCGAGGATGGCGTCGGTGCTGGCGTCGACGATGAGCATTTCGAAACCCTCGCCGAGGAGCCACGCCTGCCGGCATATACCGATCCAGTTGTCGGCCGCCGGGGTGTCATAGGAACTCGTGCACCAGTCTTGCCAGCGACCGACAGTCGAAACCGACTCACGTACGGCGTCGGCAAGGCTCGGCGCATCGGCCATGYGATGTGCGCGGAGGCTGACGACGCCGTCGGTGAGGTCGTGCGGATAGGGCAAGGTATCTAGAGTCATGCGGGAAGTATGCACGCCTCCGGTTCCGCGGACCCGGCTATCTACGCATGCGGCTTTGCAGCGATAATGTCTCGTTTTCGCAGGGCAGATCCTTCATGACCGCACGCATCCTCGACGGCAAACGCATCGCCCACGAACTGCTCGAGCACATCGGGCGGCGGGTCGCCAAGCGCGTTGCCGAGGGTCGACGGAAGCCCGGTCTCGCGGTGGTGCTGGTTGGCGAGGATCCGGCCTCCGCGGTTTACGTAAAGAACAAGCGTAAGGCCTGCCAGCAGGTGGGCTTTGAGTCGTTCGGCTACGACCTGCCGGCGACGACGACTCAGGAAGAGCTGTTCGCTCTCATCGACAATCTCAATGCCGACCCCGCCGTCCACGGCATCCTCGTGCAGTCTCCGTTGCCGGACCATATCGACGAAGACGCGCTGGTCGATCGCATCGACCCGGGTAAGGATGTCGACGGGTTCCAGGCCGTGAATGTGGGACGCCTTGCGCTGCGTCGTTTCGGTCTGCGTCCGTGTACGCCCAAGGGCGTCATGACCTTGCTTGGGCATACCGATCATCCGGTCCGCGGACGCCACGCCGTGATCGTGGGGGTGTCCAATCACGTCGGTAGGCCGCTTGCACTTGAGCTTCTAATTGCTGGCTGTACAGTGACTTGCTGTCACAAGTTCACGCAAAATCTCGAAGGATTTGTCGGTCAGGCGGACATCCTCGTCGTCGCGGCCGGCAAGCCGGGGCTGGTCAAGGGTGAGTGGGTCAAGCCGGGCGCCGTGGTCATCGATGTCGGTATCAATCGGCTCGAGGACGGACGGTTGGTCGGCGACGTCGAGTTCGCGCCCGCCGCCGAGCGGGCGTCGTGGATCACTCCCGTGCCGGGCGGCGTTGGCCCGATGACCGTGGCGACCTTGATGGAGAATACGCTCGAGGCGGCTGAGGCCATCGACGCGTAGTGTCGTTTTGTTGCAACGCACGGTATAATGCCGCGATTTACTCGCGGGACTAATGCTCATGCGCATCCTTGCTGAGGCACTCACTTACGACGACGTGTTTCTGGTACCCGGCCACTCCACGGTCATGCCTCGCGACGTGGACACTTCGACGCGCTTCACGCGCGGTCTGCGCCTGAATATCCCCATCGTGTCCGCTGCCATGGACACCGTCACCGAGGCCCGCCTCGCCATCACCATGGCGCAGAACGGCGGCATCGGCATCATCCACAAGAACATGACCCCGCTGCTCCAGGCCGCTGAAGTACGCCTGGTGAAGAAGTTCGAAGCCGGCGTCATCCGCAGCCCGATCACGGTGCGCCCGGATACCTCGATCGGCGAAGTCATGGCGCTGACCCGCGCACACAACATCTCCGGTGTGCCGGTGGTCGACGGCGAGAAGCTCGTCGGCATCGTCACCAGCCGCGACCTGCGCTTCGAGCGCAAGCACGACGACCCGGTCCGCAACATCATGACCCGGGAAGACCGCCTGATCACGGTGAAGGAAGGCGCTTCGCACGACGAAGTGCTGGAACTGCTGCACCGCAACCGCATCGAGAAGGTCCTCGTCGTCAACGACGGCTTCCAGCTCCGCGGCCTGATCACGGTCAAGGACATCCAGAAAGCCCGCGACAACCCCAACGCCGCCAAGGACTCCCACGAACGCCTGGTGGTCGGTGCGGCCGTCGGCGTCGGTGGCGATACCGAACAGCGCATCGAAGCGCTGGTCGATGCCGGCGTGGACGTGATCGTGGTCGATACCGCCCACGGCCACTCGCAGGCGGTCATCGACCGTGCGGGCTGGGTCAAGAAGCATTACCCGCACGTCCAGGTCATTGCCGGCAACATCGTCACGGGCGAGGCGGCGCGCGCGCTGCTCGGCGCCGGTGTCGACGCGGTCAAGGTCGGCGTGGGTCCGGGCTCGATCTGCACCACCCGTATCGTCACCGGTATCGGCGTGCCGCAGATCACTTCGATCGACCTGGTGGCCACGGCCCTCAAGGGTGAGATCCCGCTGATCGCCGACGGTGGCATCCGCTATTCGGGCGACATCCCCAAGGCGCTTGCCGCCGGCGCGTCCTCGGTCATGCTCGGCTCCATGTTCGCCGGCACCGAAGAGGCACCGGGCGAAGTCGAGCTGTTCCAGGGCCGTTCGTACAAGAGCTACCGCGGCATGGGCTCCATCGGCGCCATGCAGCTCGGCTCGAAGGATCGCTACTTCCAGGACGAAGCCGACGCCGACAAGCTCGTGCCGGAAGGCATCGAAGGTCGCGTGCCGTACCGTGGCCCGCTGCACAACATCATCCACCAGATGATGGGCGGCCTGCGTGCCTCCATGGGTTACATGGGCGCGGCCAATATCGACGAGATCCACGAGAAGGCCCAGTTCGTGAAGGTGACCGGTGCCGGTGTGCGCGAAGCGCATCCGCACGACATCCAGATCACGAAGGAAGCGCCGAACTACCGCCTGACCGACGCCTAAGGCGCTCGCTCCAGGTGACCCAGGACGCCCGCCGCAAGTGGGYGTTCTGCTTTTTCAGACTTTCGAACTGCAGGCTGCCCCGATGACCGACATCCATAGTGACAAGATCCTCATCC
>NZ_JBFUJE010000355.1:0-4063 GCF_056401535.1 Luteibacter sp. P4_E6
TCTACATCAACGTACCGATCGGTCTTGCCGGCATGTGGCTGGCGACGAAGTACGTCCCCGATGTGCGCATCGCCGAGCGGCAGCGTTTCGACACAGTGGGCTTCATCCTGTCGGGCATCTCGCTGTCGTGCCTGGTATTCGGGCTGGAAATGGCGAGTCGTGGCGGTACGGCGGGGTCGAGTTCCGCGGGGTTGATCGTCGGTGGCCTCATCGTCGGTGCGGTTTACGTGTGGCATTCCAAACGCGTGGCCAATCCCATCCTCGACCTCTCGTTGATGCGCTTTCCCACCTTCCGTCTTTCGGTGATCGCAGGGTCGCTCACGCGCATCACGGCGGGCTCGGTGCCCTTCCTCCTGCCGCTGATGATGCAGCTGGGCTTCGGGTTTTCCGCCGCGCACAGCGGCGTGGTGACCTTCGTCTCCGCCCTTGGTGCCATGCTGATGAAGGCCACCGCGGCGCCCGTGCTCCGCTTGTGGGGCTTCCGCGCCACCCTGGTCTGGAACGGCGTGCTGTCGATGGTCTGCGTCGCCTTGTGCGCCGCCTTTCGACCGGACTGGCCGTTGTGGACGATCTACACCGTCCTGCTTCTGAGCGGCTTCTTCCAGTCGCTACAGTTCAGCGCGTACAACACGGTGGCCTACGCGGATGTGCCAAGTGAACGGTTCTCCAGCGCCACGAGCTTCTACACGACGTTCCAGCAGCTGATGCTGTCGGTAGGCATCTGCGTGGCCGCGGCGGCGCTGCATGTATCGGTGACGTGGAACGGGCACGCGCACGCGCAGCTGCCGGATTTCAGCGTGGCGTTTCTCGTGGTGACGTTCGTGTCGCTGATTGCCGCGCCGGTGTGCCTGGCGTTGCCGAGGAATGCCGGGGCTGAGATGAGCGGGCACAGAGGTCGGTAACCGGAAGCCTGCTCGGTAGGAGCCGATTTATCGGCGATTGGGTGCTGGCGACGGAATGGCAATCTGGCGGCCGCTGCCGCGGCCATCGCCGATGAATCGGCTCCTACCAAGCCGATTTATCGGCGATGTTTTTCCCGCGTGTCAGGGCAGGGTTATGGGGTGCTGCACCCACGAACCGACCATCCCCGGCATCGCCGCCAGGCGCTTGGCCTGCGCCACGAACTGCCGTCTCGGAATCTCCACCGCACCCATTGATAGCAGGTGATCGTTGGTCACCTGGGCGTCGAGGAACGGAAACCCCCAGCGATGCAACAGCTGGCACATGCCGGCCAGTGCGACCTTCGAACCGCCGGTGCGTGCCGAGAACATCGACTCGCCGCAGAACAACCGACCGACGGCGACACCATAAATCCCGCCCACCAGCGAACCGCGGTCCCACACCTCGACGCTGTGCGCGTGACCCTGCCGATGCAGCTCTTCGTACGCCGCAATCATGTCGTCGCCGATCCATGTGCCGATCGATCCGCTGCGCGGCGCGGCACAGGCGCGCATCACGCGGGTGAACGAGGTATCGGCGGTGATCCGCCAGTTGGACTTCGACAGCTGCTTGCGCAGGCTGCGGCTGATGTGGACCGCGTCGGTGCGGAACACGCAACGTGGATCCGGTGACCACCAGAGGATCGGCTCATCCGCGTTGAACCAGGGAAAGACGCCCTGCGCATAAGCCGCGATCAAACGCTCGGGCGAAAGATCGCCGCCCCAGGCGAGCAGGCCGTTGGGTTCGTCCAGCGCATCCTCGGGATCCGGAAACAGGCCGGGGCGGAGGGGATTCAGTTGCGGCAGGCGGATCATCGGTCCGCGTACGGCGAATGGGCGAGCAGTTCGTCGCGATACGCTTCGCGGTGCAGCGCTTCTTCTTCGAGCGCGCCGGCCACGGCCCGGCGGAAGCCCTCGTGGGCGATGTAATGCCGCGAGTGCGTCAGCGTCGGAAGGAAGCCGCGGGCCAGCTTGTGCTCGCCCTGTGCGCCGGGTTCGAAACGGGCGATGCCTTCGCGGATCGCATAGTCGATACCACGGTAATAACAGAGCTCGAAGTGCAGCCCGGAGACTTCGACGCTGGCGCCCCAGTAGCGTCCGTACAGCGCGTCGCCGCCGCGCAGGAACAAGGCCATGGCGACGATCTCGTTGCCGTCGCGCGCCATCGCGACCTGCACCTTCGGGCCCAGGGTGCGACCCAGGTACTGGAAGAAGCGTGCGGTCAGCGCGGCGTGGTTGCCCTTCAGGTCGAAGGTGAGTTCGTAAAGCGCGTGGATCTGCCGCCACTCGGCGTCGGAGAGTTCGTCGCCGCCGCGCATGTCCAGCTGCAGGCCGGCATCCATCGCATGGGCGCGTTCCTGGCGGATGTTCTTCCGTTTCTTGGCCTTGAGCGAGGCGAGGAAGGCGTCGAAATCCGCGTAGCCCTGGTTGTGCCAGTGAAACTGGTAATCGGAGCGGACCAGCCAGCGATCGTCGAAAGCGTCCAGGTCGGCGTCGGCGAGGAAGTTGGCGTGAATCGAGGACAGGCCCAGGCGGTCCGCTTCGTCGACCAGGGCCGCGGTGAGCCGGTTGCGCAGGATCTCCGCCTCGATGCCGTCGCGCACCAGCAGCCGGGGGCCGGGCACGGGCGAGTAGGGCGAGGCGACCAGCATCTTCGGATAGTAGTCGCCGCCGGCGCGTTCCCAGGCCGAGGCCCAGCTCCAGTCGAAGACGAACTCGCCGTGCGAGTTGCCCTTGAGGTAGGTGGGAGCGGCGGCGATCAGGCGATCGTTCGTGTCGAAGATGCCCAGGTGGTAGGGCTTCCAGCCATAGTCTTCGCGCAGGCAGCCCTTGGCTTCCATCCCGCTCAGGAAAGCGTGCGACACGAAAGGGTTGCCGTCGGGCACAAGCGCGTCCCAGTCGGCGGGCGCAATGCCACCAAGGCTGTCGAGGAATCGAATGCCGGTCATGCGGCGGTTGCCCCGCGCGCGAGGCGCGGGGCCGGTTCCGGTCAGGTCAGCATGTGCTGTTGGTCGAGCCAGCGCTCGGCGTCGAGCGCGGCCATGCAGCCGAAGCCCGCCGAGGTCACCGCCTGGCGGTAGACATGGTCGGCGACGTCACCGGCGGCGAACACGCCCGGCACCGAGGTGGCCGTGGCGCCGCCGTGCAGGCCGGACTGGATCTGGATGTAGCCGTCCTTCATCTCGAGCTGGCCTTCGAAGATGCCGGTGGCCGGGGTGTGGCCGATCGCCACGAAGAAACCCTGGGCTTCCAGATCGCGCTTCACGCCGGTGTTGACGTCCTTGACGCGCACGCCGTTGACGCCGGAGTCGTCGCCGAGGATTTCGTCGACCTGGTGGTTCCACAGCAGCTCGATCTTGCCGGCAGCTACCTTCTCGAACACCTTGTCCTGCATGATCTTTTCCGCACGGAACTTGTCGCGGCGGTGGACCAGGTAGACCTTGCGGGCGATGTTGGCCAGATACAGGGCCTCTTCCACGGCGGTGTTGCCGCCGCCGACCACGACCACGTCCTGGTCGCGGAAGAAGAAGCCGTCGCAGGTGGCGCAGGCGGAGACGCCGCGGCCCTTGAACTTCTCTTCCGAGGCGATACCCAGGTACTTGGCGGTGGCGCCGGTGGTGACGATCAGCGCATCGGCCGTGTACTCGCCGCTGTCACCCTTCAGGTGGAACGGGCGGACGGCCAGGTCCACGCTGTGGATGTGGTCGAAAACCATCTCGGTTTCGAAGCGCTCGGCGTGCTCGGCCATGCGCCGCATCAGTTCCGGACCCTGAACACCCTTTTCGTCACCCGGCCAGTTGTCCACCTCGGTGGTGGTCATGAGCTGGCCGCCCTGTGCCAGGCCGGTGATCATCGTCGGCTTGAGGTTGGCGCGCGCCGCATAGACGGCGGCCGTGTATCCGGCGGGGCCGGAGCCGAGGATCAGCAGGCGGCTGTGCTTGGGGGTGCTCATGTATAATCCTTGAGGTTTACTGCGGCGTGTTTCGGTCGTACCGCTAGCCCCTTGCGGCAGGATGCTAAAGCCGTGTCGAGGGTTTGCGAGGTGTGTCGACCCGTGAGAATGGGGAAGACCGAGGTGCGATTCAAGACATCGATGCAATGACGGCTGTCGCCTTGTCCCCACG